>CAMCCU010000080.1 GCA_945872975.1 Pedosphaera parvula Ellin514 | reverse complement strand
CGCACCGTCGTGTCGAACATGCCGAGCGCGGTGGCGTCGCGCTGGTGCAGGATGAGATAGGCGAGGCACGCCGCCATCATCTTGCCGTAATGCAGCTTGGTCAGCTTGCCCGAGCCGTAACGCATCGATTCGCTGCCATCGAGCAGGAGATTCGCGACGTAGTTCGTCTCCTGCTCGTATTGCTTGATGTAATAACGGTCGGTGCGGCCGAGCACTTTCCAGTCGAGATGCCGAGGGTCATCGCCGTGCGTGTATTCGCGATGCTGCGCGAACTCGATGGCAAAGCCGCGATACGGCGACTTGTGCTCGCCCGCCATGTAACCCTCGACGATGAACCGCGCATTCAAGCCCAGCGATTCCGCACGGGAGATGGCGATGGGGTCGAGGAGGTTGGAGGTGTCGGGAGGGGGCACGGGAATTTAGAATGACCAATGACCAATGTTCAATGACCAGTGAAGGACCAAGGCCCAATGTCCAAGGTCGTTGCGAGCACATGCCGCCAACCGTGACTCCCGGGCACTGGTCATTGCGTCATTGCACATTGGTCATTCAAGCTTCTCGTCCTTCGGCACGGCTTCCAAAATCTTCCTCGTGATGTCATCACTGGTCACGCCTTCGCTTTGGGCGGAGAAGTTCGGCATCAGGCGATGACGGAAGATTGGCAGCGCCACGGCGGCGACGTCGTCGCAGCTCACGTAATATTGGCCGCGCAGCATCGCGCGGGCTTTGGCGGCCATGATGAGATTCAACCCGGCGCGCGGACCGGCGCCCCACGTCAGCCACTTCTTGCAGAAGCCGAGCGCCTCGCTGGTCTTCGGACGCGTCACGCGCACGAGCTTCTCGGCGTAGGCATAGACGTGGTCCGCCACGGGCATGCGGCGGACGACCTGTTGAAGGTTCAGAATCTCCTGCTCGGTGATCACCGCGGTCGGCCTCTCGCCAGCGACGCCTGTTGCCATCTTCATGATCTGGAGCTCCTCCGCCGCGCTCGGGTAATCGACCAGGATCATGAACATGAAGCGGTCGAGCTGCGCCTCGGGCAGCGGATACGTGCCTTCCTGCTCGATGGGATTCTGCGTCGCGAGAACGAAGAACGGTTCCGGCAATTTATAGTCCGTGCCGCCCACGGTGACCTTGCGTTCCTGCATCGCTTCGAGCATCGCGGCCTGCGTCTTGGGCGGTGTGCGGTTGATCTCGTCCGCGAGAATCATGTTCGCGAAGATTGGTCCCTTGAGGAACCGGAACTCGCGCGCGCCGGTCGCCGGGTCCACGAAGATGACTTCCGTGCCGGTGATGTCGCTCGGCATGAGGTCGGGCGTGAACTGGATGCGCTTGAAGGAGAGATGGAGTGTCTGCGAAAGCGTCGAGACGAGCAGCGTCTTGGCGAGGCCCGGCACGCCGACGAGCAACGCGTGGCTGCGCGTGAGGATGGCGATGAGCACTTCCTCGACGACGTCTTCCTGGCCGACGATGACCTTCGCCAGCTCGGCCTTGATGCGCGCGCACGAGGCTTTGAGGTCGTTCACCGCCTGGAGGTCGGCATCGGCGGCGCGGGGTGATTGCGGGTCAGCGGTCATACTCATCGGTTCTCAGATCGATTCAGTCGTCAGCACAGGGTTTTGTCGCGCAGGATTTCACCGCAGCACGGAGGGCATTGCGATACAAAACTGGCCGAAAGAGGCGTAACCACGAGTGCCCGTCCATCCGCGGCCGACAACTTCGTCCTTGGTTTCAACTGCCAGCGGCGGGATTGCGAGCCAGCCACGCTTCACTCGAAACGCTTGCGGACAACCATGAACAGGACGGAGGAGATCGCGTAAAGCATGACTCCGGCAATCGCCAGGCCGATGAGCCACTGGTGATGAAACGCCTCGCCGGCCTGTTCCAGATTGTTCCCCTTCATCAAATCATCGCCCAGCGCAATGGACAGGTACCGCGTGTAGCCGACCACGAAGATTCCCACGAGCCCGAGGAAGCAGATGGAAAAGCCAACCGCCAGCAGCAGCCCGGATTTGCGCCAGCCGAGATAGAACAAGCCGCTGCCGGGGAGCATCACGTTCATCATTCGAGCGAACCGGATGTTCTTCCGGCCGGGAATCGGTGGAGGCAGTGCTCCCATGTGGAGTGCGGTCCGACGCTACTTCGTCATCGGCCAGCCGGCCTGCACCATCGCCTTGTAGCCGCCGGCGAGCGAGAGGACGTTCTTGTAGCCCATGCGTTGCGCGACGTCGCAGGTGAGCGCGGAGCGAAAGCCGCCGCCGCAATACATGATGATCTCCGCATTGGCATCGGGAAATTGCTTCTCAATGTCGCGCTCCAGCACACCTTTGCCGAGATGCTGCGCTTCGGCGGCGTGACCGGCGGCCCATTCGCCGTCCTCGCGGACGTCGATGAGGATGGCCTTGGGATTTTGGGCGAGACGGACGCGGGCTTCATCGATGGAAATCTCCTTGATGCGCGGGCGGACTTCGTTGACGACTTTCAGGAATTCAGGCGAATGGTCCATGCCGCAGACGATAGGTGCGAGCCGGGCCGGGTCAAACAGTTTTCACTTCACGCGAGGGCGGGAATTCATCAGCATCTCCAACTTGTTATGGAAATTGTGAACCTCAACGACGCGCCGCCCTTCACCACGAAGGATGGCTCGGAGATTCGCGAACTCTTGGCGTATCGAAACTCTTCGATCCGCAACCAGAGTCTTGCGGAGGCGCGGCTGCCCGTCGGTGCCAGCACGCAGGAACATTACCATGCGAAGACGGAGGAGATTTACTTCATCACGTCCGGCCAGGGCCGCATGAGGGTCGAGGGCGAGCTCGCCGAGGTGAAGGCCGGCGACACCATCGCGATTCCGCCCGGCAAGAAACACAAGCTCTGGAACACCGGCCCCGTGCCGCTCACCCTGCTCTGCTGCTGCGCCCCGTGCTACGAGCACAGCGATACTTTTCTGACCGAGTAATTTCCACATCCCACTGTGAAACCGCAAAACGTCCGCCTCTTCATCAAGACCTTCTGCCCCTGGTGCCACAAGGCCGAGCACTGGCTCGACAAACACGACGTCAGCTACGAAACCATCGACGTACTGGAAGACGACGCGGCGATGCAGGAGATGGTGAAGCTTTCCGATCAGGACTGCGCGCCCGTCATCGACGTGGATGGAAAAATCCTCGCTGACTTCGGCCCGGACGAGCTGGAGGAATGGTGGAGGGAACAGAAGTTTGACGCGAAGTAACACCGACCGATGAGCACTACTGAAGTTCCGCTAAAACCCCGTCCGCGCATCCCTGAATGGCTGCGGCTCAAGCTCCCGACCACCGACACCTTCGGCCAGACGCGCAATCTGCTCGACGGCCTGAAGCTGCACACCGTCTGCGAGAGCGCGAAGTGCCCGAACCATTGGGAGTGCTGGAGCAAGGGCACCGCGACCTTCATGATCGCCGGCGACCGCTGCACGCGCGCCTGCGGCTTTTGCGCCGTGAGCACCGCGAAGCCGCTCGCGCTCGAAACAGACGAGCCGCAGCGCGTTGCCGAAGCCACGCGTCGCATGAACCTCAAGCACGTCGTCATCACCGCCGTGGCTCGGGATGACATTGCGGATGGCGGCGCGGAACACTTCCGCCAGACCATTGAAGCCGTGCGGACGGCGAATCCTGGCATCGTCATCGAGGTGCTCGTGCCGGACTTTCTCGACAAGGATTTCGCCATCGACGCCGTCCTCTCGGCGAATCCGCACGTCTATAATCACAATCTCGAAACCGTGCGTCGGCTCACGCCGGAAGTTCGTTCGCGCGCGACCTACGACCGGTCCTTGAGCGTGCTGCGCAAGGTGAAGGACAAGCGCGGCGACGAGATTTACACCAAGTCCGGCATCATGCTCGGCCTCGGCGAGACGGAAGACGAATTGCTGACCTCACTCGCGGACCTGCGCGAGGCGAAGTGCGACATCCTCACGCTCGGCCAGTATCTCCAGCCGACCCTGAAACACCTGCCCGTGGCGGCGTTCATCACGCCGGCGAAGTTCGACGAATACGGCGAGCGAGCCCGGCAGATGGGGTTCATCCACGTCGCCAGCGGCCCAATGGTCCGCAGCTCGTATCACGCGGATGATTTCTCTCCCGTTCCGGAGAAGCGAGTCGTTGACACTCAGATGTTCCGCATCTAGGCTTCGCCAGAATTCAACCCGACATTCGGAACACATGTTACTTCGAATCTGTTTAATCTTGGCGATTTTGACTGGTGTAGGCGTAATTGGCGTCAGCCAGTTCCTGCTCCGGCCGCAAATCGAAACCATCATCACTGCCCGCAACAACAACAAGGATGGGTGGGATAAATCGAAGAGCGAGCTCGCGAAGACCAAGACGACGCTGAAGAACACCAGCGAGAAGCTCGCGAAGACGGAAACCTCGCTTGAGGAGACCAAGACCCAGCTTACCGCGACGACCGCGAAGTTTGAGGGCGAGCAAAAGCGCGCCAACGGTTTGCAGGAGAACCTGACCAAATCCAACAGCGAGCTGAAGTCAGCCAAGGACGAGCTGTTCGCTTATACAGGCACAGGCGTCAAGCCGGAGGAAATTCGCGGGCTGGTTTCGGCGGTGAAGAGTTTGACGGTCGAGAACGCGGGGCTTAAAGCCGAGAGTTCGGTGCTGAGCAAGACAGTGAAGGCCCGTGACCTCACGATTCAGCAACTGGTGGGAGTCAACAACCTCGATCCCGTCGTCCCTCGCGAAGTTCGTGGCAAAGTTCTCGTGGTTGATCCGAAGTGGGACTTTCTCGTCCTTGATGTCGGAGCCCGCAACAACATTCCTCCGAACGGCGTCATGCTCATCAGCCGCAATGGCGAGCTCGTGGCCAAGGTCCGCATCATGGATGTTCAAGACCAGCGTTCCATCGCGAACATCATGCCAGGCTGGAAAATCAAGGATGTGAGTGAAGGCGACGTCGTCCTTGCCTACTAAGTTCCCCCTTCCCATGACCACCCAGCAGCGAACAGCTCTTTGCCTTTTGTTCGTCCTGCTTTCGAGCTTTGTCCTGACTGGCTGCAAGACGACGGACGACACGGAAAACGAAACCTCTCGCCCTTGGAACGCGCCTCGTTCGTGGGAAACAGGTTTGCCTGGGTTCCAACAAGATCGTCGGTAGCCTCATCTCACTCGGTTAGCCCCCCCCTTCCCCGTTTCCCCAACCAGAATCGCCTTACTTGGCGAATTCCACGCACCGCGTTTCGCGCAGGACAGTCACTCGAATCTGCCCGGGATACTGGAGCTCAGCTTCGATCTTTCTGGAAATGCTTCGGGCAAGAGCGAAGGACTGTTCATCGGTGACGCCCTCCGGCTTCACCATCACGCGAAGTTCCCGACCCGCCTGAACCGCGAAACACTTCTCCACGCCGTCAAAGGAAAGCCCAATCCGTTCCAGATCCTCCACCCGCTTGATGTAGGTGGTCATCGTTTCCGAACGCGCTCCCGGACGTGACGCGCTAATCGCATCCGCCGCACTCACGAGAATCCCCAGCGGCCCGTTGTGCGGAACTTCGTCGTGATGCGCGGCTACCGCATGAACGATCTCTTCGGACTCGCCGAGCCTCCGCAACAGGTCCGCCCCGACCTGGGCATGCGGCCCCTCCACCTCGTGGCTCACCGCCTTGCCAATGTCGTGGAGCAATCCGCAGCGTCGGGCGACGTTCGGGTCGAGCCCCAGCTCGGACGCCAGCAAACCGGTGAGATGCGCGACCTCCACGCAGTGGTCGAGGACATTCTGAGAGAAGCTGTGACGGAAACGGAGCCGGCCGAGCAGCTTGATGACTTCAGGGTGGACGGAGGCGATGCCTGCCCGATGAGCCGCATCATCGCCGTAACGAACAATCGTCTCATCCATCTCCTGGCTGACTTTCGACACGACTTCCTCGATTCGCGTGGGATGGATGCGACCGTCCAGAATGAGCCGGTGCATCGATTCGCGCGCGACCTCGCGGCGGACGGGATCGAAGCCGGACAGCACGACGGCATTGGGCGTGTCGTCAATCAAGACCGTGACGCCCGTCGCCGCTTCAAACGCGCGGATGTTACGGCCTTCCCGTCCGATGATGCGGCCCTTCAGCTCTTCGTTCGGCAACGCGACGGTGGCGCTGGAAATCTCGTTGGTGTGTTCGCCGGCGTAACGTTGGATGGCGACGGTGATGATGCGACGGGCTTTCTCTTCCGCCTTCGTCTTCGCTTCTTCCAAGATCCGGCGAGTGAGGTGATTGGCGTCCTTTAGGGACTCCGTCTCGATTTCTTTCAGAAGCTGGCTGCGAGCTTCTGATTCATTCAGTTTGGAGATGGCCTGAAGCTCCTCGCGGCGGCGGCGGGTGATTTCCGCAGCTTCCTGGCACTGGTGTTCGAGGTCTTCCGACGTCTGCTTGCAGGTCTCCTCCCTCTCACGAAGGCGACGCTCTTCATCGACCAGGCTCTGAAGCTGGCGGTTGATCAGCCCCTCGCGCTCCACCAGGCGTCGCTCGGCGTCGCCGAGCTCCTGTTTTCGGCTGGCGTAAGAGTTCTCAGCTTCCTGCCGGAACTTCAGCGCTTCCTCGCTCCCCTTCAAGCGGGCTTCGCGCGTGATGGCTTCCGCCTGTCGGCGGGCGTCGGCGAGAGCAGCCTGCTCCTGGAGAGTGGATGCGGCGCGGAGATTCCGCTCCTTCCAACGCCAGAGCCAGTAGCCAGATGCCGAGCCGGCGACGAAGCACGCAGCCCCCAATGCGACAGGATTTTCCAGCAAACTCATTTCAAGACCGGGCGCGACCACCTACCAAATGCCAGCGCGTCGGTGTCAGGATGCAATTTAATTGGACGTCATGAGGCTCCAGCGGGAACTCGCTCGCGATCTGGCAATCGAACGCCACACCACACTTGAGCGCCGGAACCTCGGCGAGCAGCCGGTCGTAATAGCCTTTGCCGCGACCCAACCGACCACCGTTAAGGGTGAAGCCTATCCCCGGGACGAGCGCCAAGTCCAGCCGCATTAAATCAAAAATGGGACACTGAGGCCCAGGTTCGAGGATTCCATACTGTCCCGGCTGCAAATCACGGGACAGATCGCGAACCAGGCAGGGAACATAGCGATCTCCATCAGGCGAATACCGAAGCAGCGACAGTTGCTTGCCCGAGGCCAGGGCTTCGATCAACGTCGGCCAGATATCTGGCTCGGGCGCGGTCGGAACGTAGGTCAAGATCGCCTTGCTGGATTTCCAGACGGCCTGCTCCGTGAGTCGCCGCCGGATGTCAGCCGAGCCGGCCACCCGCTCATCAAGGGACATCGCCTTTAACGTCGCTCGAATTTCCCCGCGAAGCTCCGCCTTCCTGTTCCGATCCGTCTCGCTCATTTTCCCCCGGATTTTTGTCGTTCTGCTTCCATCATTCCCCTCCATCGTTCCACCCTTTCCTTGATCTTCTTCTCCGTCCCCTGCTCGGAAGGCTCGTAATACCGTTTGTCCGCTCCGAGATAGTCCTGCGCCACAAAACTGCCGGGATGATCGTGCGCGTATTGATAGCCCACCCCGTGTCCCAGTTGCTTCGCGCCTTTGTAATGCCCATCGCGAAGATGCTCCGGCACCGCGAGCGTTCGTCCCGAACGAACGTCCTCCAGCGCGGCATCGATCGACCTGATGACCGAGTTGCTCTTGTTCGCGGTCGCGATGTAGATCGCCGCCTCGGCAATGGGAATGCGCGCTTCGGGCCAGCCGATAAACTCCGCCGCCTGATGCGCGGCATTGGCCAGCACCAGCGCCATCGGATCGGCCAGCCCGACATCCTCAGCCGCTTGAATGACGATCCGTCGCGTGATGAAGCGAGGATCTTCCCCCGCGTGGATCATCTTCGCGAGCCAGTAAAGCGTCGCGTCCGGATCACTGCCGCGCATCGACTTGATGAAGGCGGAAATCGTGTCGTAGTGCGCGTCGCCATCCCCGTCATACACAACGGCCTTTTTTTGAATGCTCTGCTCCGCCGCCGCGAGGTCGATGTGCCGCGAACCATCCGGCTCCGGCGGCGTGGTGAGCACGGCAATTTCCAGGGCGTTCAACGTCTTGCGCGCATCCCCGTCGCCAACGCGGGCGAGATGACGCAGGGCGTCCTCGTCCGCGCGGACTTTCAGATGGCCCAGCCCACGTTCTTCGTCCGCCAGCGCCCGCCGCAGCAGTCCGAGCAAATCCTCCTCGGTGAGAGGACGAAGTTCAAAAACCTGTGACCGCGACACGAGCGGCGAATTGACGAAGAAGAAAGGATTGTGCGTCGTCGCGCCGATGAGCCGGATGGTGCCAGCCTCGACATCCGGCAGCAGCACGTCCTGTTGTGACTTGTTGAAGCGATGGATCTCATCAATGAACAGAATCGTGGGCTGGCCCGTGTTGGCGAGGCGGTTCACTGCGCCAGCCAGGACGCGTCGCATGTCCGCCACGTTGGATTCAACCCCGCTCAGCCGCTCGAACTTGTTCCGCGTGTGATGCGCGATGATTTGCGCGAGCGACGTCTTTCCGGTCCCCGGAGGTCCGTAGAAAATCAGCGACTGGATGCGGTCCGCTTCGATGGCGCGGCGCAGGAGGTGCCCCGGTGCAAGGATGTGGGATTGCCCGACGTATTCCGTGATGGACCTTGGTCGCATCCGCGCAGCCAAGGGCGCTGCGGACTGCGGCGGCTCCGACCCCGGAGGTGCGACAGATGCCTCCGTCGTTGGAGCTGGAGCAAATAGATCATCCCGAGCCATGTCTGCGAAATATGACTGCGTGCCGACAAAACCCAAATCAAAAACTGCGATGCGGACTGAGACGGGCTGCGCCGGAGCGCCGAACTCCAGTTCGGCACGATCCGTTCTCGGGCACCCACGCGCCGATTTGGAAATCGGCGCTCCGACCGCATTACAGAGCTTGAGGCAGCCCGGATTCACGCGATTGAGAGTGAGTCTTTACGAAACTTCGACGGCTTCGTGTGGTTTGATTCTTGCCGGCATTTGTCCTCCGCCGTTGCCGGACTGAACAAACCATCAACCCAAAAGCCCGTCATGAAACTCCCGTCACAGAAAGCATTCACCCTCATTGAAATCATGATCGTCGTTGCCATCATTGGAATCCTGGCTGCGATTGCGATTCCTGCGTTTCAAACGTCCATCGAGAAGGCTCAGCGCCAGGCCTGCGCGATGAACCGAAAGAACATCGACGCCGCCAAGCTGCAATGGTGTGTCGAACAAAAACTGCCGCCGGATGCGACACCTGGGGACGACGCCTTGTTTGGCAAAGGCGCTTACATCGAGCACAAGCCGGATTGTCCGGGCGGAGGAAAGTATGCGTTGAATGCCGCCGAGGAGAAGTGCGCTTGCAGCGTGCCGAAACATGCGCCGTAGCGAGGGCTCAGCCGAGTTGCCGCGCCAGCTTCTTCGCCTGCTTGATCCAGACGCGGTCCCTCCTCCGCTGAAAACCTGGCGCATGCGGATCATCCGCGATGACTTCGTGGATTTCGGAACGGGCCTGAGCGGCGTGGCCTTGACCAACGAGGAGTTGAGCGAGTTGCACTTTGGCCCGCGGATAGGCGTGGTTGCTGGTGACGCGCCGCCACATCGCGATCGCCGCATCCGTTTCACCGACGGCGCTGAGCGTCTCGGCGAGCGCCATCATGCTGTGGCCGTAGTCATGTTTCGGATTCTCAGCGACGACACCTTCGAGTAACAGGCGGGCCTCCTGCGGTTTCTTCTGCCGGAGGAAACACTGGCCAAGATGAGCGCGGGTATCGATGTCCTCCGCGTCTCTCTCCATCGCGGAACGGTAGCACGCCTCCGCCTTGTCGAGCTTGCCTTGCTGAAAGTAGATGTCGCCCAACTGCGAGTAGTGATGTGGTTTGTCGAGATGATGAATCTGCGCCTGCAGTTCCTTGATGCGCTTTCGATGGCCGGCACCGGGGAGTTCAAACCCGCTGGTCGAGGACGACTGGCCGCGGAAAACATGGAAGAAATACCACAGCGCCGAGAAGCCAGGGATCAGGACAAGAAAGGCGACCCACATCCACTCCTGCCGACGGATCGCGTCGATCAGCATCCAGAGCTGAAACAAACCAAACAGGATGGGGCCAGGTGCAGCCAGCAGTTCCCAAATACCCGCAGCACTGGCAATGAGCGGAAAAATCACGGGCGGACTGTAGCGAGGCTCTGAGCGGGAGCCAACTTCTAAACCCGGCAGACGGACGGACTGCTCGCGTTCCTCTTGGAGCTTGGCAGACAAGCGGCGGACGTTAGAGTTCGCCTTACTTCACCATGAAAAAGTTACTCGCGCCCACCATCACGGCTTCGCTTCTTGCCGCTGCCTTTTTTGTTCAAATCGCTTCCGCTGCGGAGCCAGTCAACGTGCTCCAGCGCGATGAAAAGGCTCAAGGCTGGCGACTGCTCTTCGACGGCCATTCCATCCAAGGCTGGCATCTCTACACGAAGAAGGCACAGCCCGAAGCCGGCTGGAAAGTCGAGGATGGCTTGCTGAAGAAGCTCGCCAAGGTGCGGGGCGGAGACATCGTGACGGATGCAACCTTCACTGATTTCGATCTCATCTGGGAATGGCGCGTCGCCGCAGGCGGAAACAACGGGCTCAAATACCTCGTAACCGAACAGCGCCCTGGCGCGCCCGGTCACGAATACCAGATGATCGACGACAGCGGTCACCCCGACGGCAAGATGGGCGCGAAACGCCAGACCGCCTCCTTTTACGACGTACTACCTCCGGCGGCGAACAAGCCGTTGAAGCCGGTCGGTGAATGGAACGCATCGCGAATTTTGGTTCAAGGCAACCACGTCGAGCACTGGCTGAACGGAGCGAAGGTGTTGGAATATGAACTCGGCAGCGAAGCGGTCAAAACGGCGGTGGCAGCCAGCAAGTTCAAGAACTCCGCAGGCTTCGGCACGAAGATCAAAGGCCACATCATGCTTACCGACCATCAGGACGAGTGCTGGTTCCGGAACGTGAAGATTCGCGAACTGCCGGCGTCCGCGCCGAAGTAATCTACTGCGTATCGATTGGAGGCCGTTCCCTCATGGACATGAAACACCCCTTCATCTATCTGGGGTTGGCTATCGCCTCCTCGTCGTCGAGTTGTTAACTGGAGCCAGTTGCCGGAACTGAACGTACGGTATCGATGTGACTGAGCATTGAAGGAGATAACTGCGCGGTGGCGGGACGTTCGTTGTGTTCGTAGGAGGAGGTGGCAGATTTGCGCGGTGAGATCGCCGGTATGCTTTTCGGTTTTGGCAACGGACTGGGTCACGGAGGCCGCGCCTTCCGATAGATAGGTGCTGGATGATATATTCGAGGGAACGCATGGTGCCGAGAGCGCCAAGCTGGAGATCTGGGGGATGTGGATCGTTCTGGTTTCCCCCGACGGCATCCACTGGGCACCCCGGACAGCAAGCGGCAGCCTGTATGTCCTCGCCTCCAACGGCGAACGCCTCGTTGCAGTCGGCGCCGCCGGAGCCATCACCACCTCGCTCGATGGCGATTCGTGGACCAACCGCCCGAGCCCCTACGTGATCGACTTGAACGCCGTGACCTGGACTGGCGCGAAATTCGTCGCCGTCGGGAAAAACGGAGCTGCCTTCACCTCCCCGGACGGACTGGACTGGAGCTCCTCCGGGCCGGGCGGCGGGAAGAACCTCAAAGGCATCGCCTACGGCAACGGACTTTATGTCGCCGTCGGTAACGACACCCGCATCAACACAAGCTATGACGGCGTCACCTGGTTCCGTTGAAACCTCCAGCCTCAACAGGATTTTGAAGACATCACCTTCGCCGGCGGACGCTTTGTCGCGGTGGGCGAGAATGGCATGGCCTTCTCCTCGACGGACGGAACAAACTGGGTGCGACGCGTCACGGACAGCGGCAATGACTTCCGCTGTATCATCTATTCCGAAGGCAGCTACTACGCCGCCGGCAACAACGAAACCATCATGCAATCCGCGCAAGCCGACGCATCGCTGAGCATCACCCATCCTCCCGGAACAGTTGGCGTCCAACTCGAAATCCTCGCCGAAGCCGGCAGCGCCTGCCGGGTCCAATCCTCAGGGAACCTCACCCAGTGGGACGATCTCTACTCCTTCACGGCAGGCCCCGAATCCGCTCGTTACATCGACAACTTGCCGGGCGCCAGCGCCCAACGTTTCTACCGCGTCATCTCGCCCTGAGCGATTCGCCGAAGCCGCCACGGAAATCGCCCCTACAGCTTCCGACTTCGCGCGAAATACCGTTTCCCATGGCGATCCTGCGCCCCGTTCCCGGCAAACTTCTTTCGCCGGAACTCCGCGTCCACGATCAGCTAGATGAGAAACCAAGGAGGACAAGGGCCGTGCTCAATCGAATGCTACGCGCACGACACACGGACGATGACGGCTCCTATCCTTGGTGCAAAAGGATGTTGGACAGCGGAAATGGCCAGGCGCACTCTGCGCCCAAGCACTCTGACAACATGGAATTGTTCCTGAACCGCGGAGCCTGAGAAAATTATCCTCCCTCATTTTTTATGCACGACAACGCCATCCATCCCATCATCTACGTGCGTGGCTACGCCATGACACAAAACGAGATCGAAGACACCGTGGCCGACCCTTACATGGGTTTCAACATCGGCTCGTGCAAAGTGCGCCAGCTCTGGAACGGCACGGTGAAGAAGTATTTCTTCGAGTCGCCGCTCGTCCGGCTGCTGAAGCAGTACGGCTACGACGATGTTTACGAGGACGGCGCGGACCGTGTCGCGGAGCCGCCGGTTCCGGCCGATTCGTCCATGACAATGCCCGCCGTGCCGTATCGCAGCATCGTCATCTATCGCTACTACGAGCCGTCGTCCGAGGATTTGGGCACAGGTCAGAAGCCGGACATGAAGCGCTTTGCCACCGGGCTGGGCCGGTTGATTCTCGATCTGCGCGACCGGATTTATCCAGACGGAGCCGCGACGGTCATCACGCCGGAAGAACAGGCGCTCGGCAAATTGCCGTACGAGAAGTTCCGGGTTTATCTGGTGGCGCACTCGATGGGCGGCCTGGTGTGCCGGGCGTTTTTGCAGAACCCCGTGTATGGCGATGCCAGGGCGCGCAAGCTCGTGGACAAGGTGTTCACCTACGCCACGCCGCACAACGGGATTGAAGTGGGGATTCTCGGCAATGTGCCCGGCTGGTTGTCGCTCTACGGCATGAACAACTTCAATCGCGATGAAATCGCGCGCGTGCTCGGCCTCACCAAGCAGCAGCGTGACGACGACAACGTGGACATCGTCACGAACTTCGATGCCAGCCGCGTCTTCAATCTCGTGGGGACAAATCCCGGCGACTACAAGACGGCGGCCGGCCTTTCCAGTTTTGCCGTCGGCGAAGCCAGCGATGGACTGGTTCGGATCAAAAACGCGACCACCCGCGGGCGCGATGGCAAGGAGTTGATCCAGTCGCCGCAGGCATTCGTGAATCGCAGTCACTCCGGCTATTTCGGCATCGTGAACAGTGAGGAGGGATATCAGAACCTCACCCGGTTTCTCTTTGGCGACGTGCGCGCGGATGGCTATCTCGAAATTGATGAACTCACCCTGCCGCCAGCCGTGCAAAAGGAATATGAAGCCGGCAAACAAGTGCGCGCGTCGTACTTGTTCGAGGTGTCGGTCAGCATTCGCGGCAAGAGCTGGCAGCTGCACCGCCGGACGGCGAACGAGAACAGCGCGATCTTCCGTAAATTCGACGAGCTGTTCCCCAAGTGGGATGCAAAGAAGAAAGTCTGGAAGCCCGACCGCAGCGCCAGTCCCATGCTCTTCAATGTCTTCCTCGACATGGGCCAGAGCCAGACGGGCAAGACGCTGGCGTTTGCCGCTGACCTCTGCGTGCGCGTGCCGGAATACATTGTCGATGGCGTGCTGTTTTTCAAAAATCACTTCGAAGGCGGCTATCTGTTTCGAGACATGGTCATCATCGAGGCCACGCCCCCGGCCGCGGAGAAGGCCACCTGGAAAATCACCTACCAATACGCCAGCCAGCAAGGCAAGGCACCTGCGTCCGCGACCATTGTCGGGGAGGACGACGAATTGCTGACATTCGACATTCCCGTGGAACAACCGAATGCGCCCGGCATCAAGGCGCGGCTGCGCATCGAAACTCGTTTCTGGAACGACTGGCAGGCGTAGCGTACCGCCGCACGTGGTGACCACGACGGCTCGAAGTCGTCGGTCTGGAAGGGGAACAACTGCTCGAACTGGAACTGGCCTATGACGAGATTGCCGCGGAAGGCATCAGCTCAAAGACGTTCACGCAGATCATCCAGCGCATTGAGCGCGGGGAATGGGACATCCTCATGAGGAACACGCCTACATCGCCGCGAAGCTTTTCCGGATCGAGGCGGAACATGCGCCGACAGCGCTCGGCCGGAATCCGGAATTGGGGCCCTGCCCCGGCTAGAAAACGCGTCACACCCTCCCCTGTTTTTGGATCATCACGGTTACTCGAAGGTCTCCGTCCAGGCCATCGAGGCATTGACGGCCTTCCTCGATGCTGCCGCGCGATCCTGTTTATGTTGTGGTGGAGAAATGACTTGGGACGATTTTGG
>CAMCCU010000079.1 GCA_945872975.1 Pedosphaera parvula Ellin514 | reverse complement strand
TTGCGAGCCAGCACAAAGAACTGGCCGGGTTGCAGCCGCGTGCCGTTCGTGAAGGCGAAGTTGATGCCAGCCGTGAAGGTCAGAGTGCCGAGGTTCAGCACGGTCGTTCCAGTGTTCTTGAACTCGATGAACTCAAGATCGTTCCCGGCGAACGCGCCGAACGCAGTCGGGTTATACATGATCTCTGTGACGACGAGCTTGGACAAATCCTGCGGCGGATAGAACACGGAGCGCGTGAGACCGCTCCAGTTCGTGCCGTTGCGAATGCGCGCGCTGACGGTGGTCTGCGCGGCGATGGCGAACGGCAGTTGGAACGCCTGAGCCGCGCCGGAGATCGCGCCGCCGAGCAGACGCGGGTCCGAGCCGTCCGTCGTGTAGTAGATCGTGCCGTTGGTGCCGAGGATGGTGATCTGGAAACCGTCCGGCACGTCGCCGCCATCCTGGTTGAAGAACGGCGGGCGGATGTAGTTGCCGTCGATCCAGTTGGCGCGACCCTTCAGCCACGTTCTCAGCTGCGTGATGTTGGTGCCCCAGTGAAGCGCATTAGTGAAGCCGTTGAGCAGCGCCTTCTCGGTGGAGATTTCCGCGACCTGCCGGTCGATGATCGCGTCGATGCCAGCGTTGCTCATCGCGCCACGGCGATGCTGCCACCAGCGGTCGATGTAGAGCTGGTTGAAATCTGGATCGGTAAAGAGACGTTCGTACCAGAGTTGCTCCGAACGATGGCGCAAGGTGCCGGTCGGGTCTGTACCGGAGATGTAATACGGCGACCAGTTGTAATCCCACGCCGGACCCATGCGCAGTTTGCCGTCGTCGCCTTTCCACGGAAACATGCTGATGAGCAGGCCGTCGCCGTTTCGGGTCAGCGTGTTCAGCAGGAAGTAGTCGGCAAAATCTTCGGCGTTCAGATATTTGCGGTAGCCGTTCACCGGGTCGCGCCACACCGCGTTGTTCCAGAACACGTCCTCGAACTGCTTGAACCATCCCTCAATTCCGGCGCGCTGGCTGGCGGTGATGCTGTAACCGCTCGGGTTGTCGAAGTTCAGGTAGCCATTGCTCTGCTGCGGCTCGTCATCGCCCACGACCTGAGCGTTGGGCGCCGTCTGGAGAATGCGGTTCGGCCCGGCGGTGTGGAAGAACTGCGGCACGGTGGTGCCGTTCTCCGCCGGCCAGCCGTTCTCGGGCTCGGGGTCCATGCGATTCAAACTCAGCAGCCAGCCGCCATTGGTGCCGTCTGCAGAAAGCTTCGTGAAGTTCAAGCGATCCGATCCGCGCGCCACCTTCTCGAAGATCGCGTAAACACCGCGCCGGTCCGAGAGCTTCAGATCGCCGCCGTCCTCGTTCACGAAGGCTTCAACCCAGCGGAACTTCACGGCGAAATCGCGGCCGAAACTTTGATACAGCTCGTAGGCAAAGGTGTTGAAGAGCATCGCCGGATCTTTGTTGCTGTCCGGATCGGGAAAGTAGAGCACCCAGTCGGCATGAGATGGCAGACCGAGCGGCGCGACCGAGCGTTCGCCATCTTCGTCGTTGAGCGCCTCGACGCTGTAGGGCTTCTGCCGCCAGGTGGACGAAAATGCGCCGCGCCCACGGATGCCAATGCGGCTGATCATCTGCGGCGCGTTCGTGAACGCGCTCGCGCCGGCGTTCAGCTGGAACGTCGCCCACACCGCGTCCTGTCGCGGTGTCTGCTTGATGCCCGCGCCGGTGCCGCTCCAGCCCTTCTGCGGAATGGTGCCCGCGCCGAAATTCTCAATGACCATGATCGGCAGCGTGGAGGTGTAGTTCGCGAGGTCAGCGGCGAGCTTGATGAAGCGTTCGCCCGCGAGTTCGCTCGCCTGTCCATAAGCCAGCGCCACAGCGCGAAGACGAGTGGTGCCGCTGATGGCGATGGGGCCGCTGTAAGTGAAGCCGTTCGTCGCGTTCGGCACGGAGCCGTTGAGCGTGTAGCGAATCACCGCGTCCGGCGTGGCGCTGGAGAGCGCAATCGCGAACGGCCCGGTGAAGAAGCCGGAGTCGCGCGAGAACTCGACCTTCGCTGGCGGCGGCGGCGCGCTATCGTTTACGAGGCCCGGCGTGGGATGACCCATCGAGGTGACGAGCGAAAGATCGCCACCAAGCACACCATACGAAACATCGCCGCGTTGCGCCGGGAACGGATCGAACGCCTGCAACACGACCGGCCCCGGCCCGACGAGCGCAAGGTACTCGCCAGCCTTGTCGAGTTGGAAGCTGGTGTGGAGCGTTGCGGCGGGGTTCACACGGTTCTTGCCGGAAGCGAAGACGAGGAGATGTCCGCCCGACGGCAGCGACACGTTCGGGAACGGCCATAGCGTGGGATCAGATTTGGCGTCCGTGAGAAAATAGCCGGCGAGGTTGATTGCGGCGGCGGCGGGATTGTAGATCTCGATCCAGTCGGAGAACTGGCCGTCCTCGTCGGCGAGCGTCGTGTTGTTGTCCGCCATGAACTCGGAGATGACCGGGTGATTCGCCGGCTGCGCGACCTTCACTTCAAACGCCGCCGTATCTGACCCGAAGGCGCCTCCGACCGTGAGCGCGTAAACCGTCGTCGCGGTAAGCTGCAGGCTGAGGTTGCCGACGCCATCGACGGTTTCTGCCGTCACATCACCAATACCGGGCGTGATGCTGAACGTCTGGCCGTAGGTTGCGTTCCACGAAAGCGTGATCGTTTCACCCACCGCGCCGAAGCCTTTGTTCGCGGCGAAGCTGTTGATGATGGGAGCGGGATTCACCACGACGGTCACGGCGCTGGTCGAGCTGCCGCCCATGTTGGTGGCCACGAGCGAGTAACTGGTGGTCGCGGAAGGCGCGACGGCCAGGCTGGATTGTCCGGTGACAGCCGTCCCGTTGATCGAAACACCGAGTGCATTCAAGACGTTCCAAGTCAGCGTGGAGCTCGAAGGCGAAAAAAGAACCGCCGGTGTCGCTGCGAATGTGGTGATGATGGGAGCGCGAAGGACGTCGTTGTAAGCGTCAGCGTGGCGTTGGATGGCATCGTCTGAAATCACATCGTCGTAGACCGTCACGCGGAAGACCGTGCCGGCCATCGTTTCACCGCCGCTGGGATTCCCACCCAACCAGCCCTGCCCCGCCGGCATCGCGAAGGCAGTGCTGACGCCGGCAGACGAACCGGCGAAGGAGCCATTGAGATACAGCCGCATCGTGCGCGTGGCGGACTGCCAGACGTAGGCGATGTGAGCCGGGACTTGCGGAGAAGGCACGCCGGGCGTGAAGAGATAATCCGCGACGCCAAGCTGCGTGAAGCCCATCTGTCCGGTGTTGCCCCACTGTGCGTAGCGCAGGTTGCTGCCGGTATTCGCGCCCACGGCGAGGTAGGAACCGGCGCTGAACAACGGATTGCCCGTGAGAACGAACTCCATCGTCACGTCGCCGGAGTTCGCGCCGAAGTTGAACGCACCACGATTGGCGCCGGTCAGGACGACGGCGTTGGTGAGCCTGGCAACGGACGAAAGCCCCGCAGCGAAGTCAGCTGTGACGGCATTATCGTAGTTCGTCAGGGAAGCGTTAGCCACGAGGACCGGGAGCATCGTGCAGAGAACAGCCAGCCAGCGACGGCGAGCCGGCAGGAACTTCGAGGGGATGGTTGCCGTTGAATCAGTCTTCATGGGGTGCGGGCTGGATTTAGTGATGGCACATCAAGAACTCCAGACATCTTCGAGGCCGAAAACACCCGGCTTCTGGACTGGAACTCTGATGAAGGATTGCACAAATCGTCCCGGAGAAACAAGGCGCGTTACGGCCGGGTAACAATTAAACATCGCGTCACAACGCCGACGGAGAGATTCCCACCGCAACGATGCTGCAAGCCTGAATCACGTTGAGTCCCAGCTTGTCGGCGGCGGCAAGGATCTCGTCGGACTCAGTTCCTGGGTTGAGCCAGAGTTCATCGCAACCTTTGGCCGCGATCGCTGGAAGCAGTTTCAGCACGAGCGGCGGCGGCAGATACACGCTGATTTTATCGGGTCGCACCGGGACATCGCTGATGGAGGGGTAGCAGGTAAGACCTGCGATTTGCGATTCCTTCGGGTTCACCGGATAGACGGCATAGCCTTGCTGCTGGAAGGCGCGGACGGCCTTGTTTCCAAACTTACTGGAATCGGCGGAAGCTCCGATGATGGCGACGCTTTTCATGAAGTGAGTATCGGCGGCAGCGCGGCGATCACAAGCATCGCAAACGTCCGGCGCTGGCGACATGGGAGTCCGCTCAATCCAGTTGCACCACCTGATAGAAGCGCTTCGGTGCCGCACCGGGATCCGTGATGCTCGCATACGGGTTGGCGGCCATGAAGTCGCGGTCCAGCGGCGTCCACTGGGGTTCCGTCAGGTCGTCGGTATAGAGGATGCGGTAAGTGTGGCCGGGAATGGTTTCAATGGTGAAGGTCGCCTGTCCGCCAACATTGAACACGGATCGAATGGTGGGCGGCTGGGTGACTGGAGTCACGACCGGCCCGATGCTGCGGACGGTGACGGTGAACGACGTGGTATCGCTGCGCGGTGGGATGCCGTTGTCGGTGGCGCGCAGTGTGATCACATAATCGCCGTAGGGCTGATTGGTGGGGACGATCCAGCGGAACTGCCCGCTGATATTAACTGCGGCGCCCGGGGGTCCGGATTCGACAAGGTAGGAGATGAGATTGTTGTCGGGGTCGTAGGCGCGAATGCTAAAAGTACCAGTGGACTGACCCGGGAAAACCGACCGATTGGCGATGACCGGAAATCGCGGCGGCGAGTTGTAGCCATTGAGAGAGTTCGGCGCGCTCGGAGTTGTGTTGGTGGTGTAGGGCGACATGTAGTAACGGGCGCTCGCGCCATCCGAATAGCGACCTTCGCCGATGTCGTTGGTCTGCGATCCGTACGTGATGGAGTTGACGAGCGTCACACCGTCGGGCGCCGTCATGAGAATCGTCCCGGAGCTGCCGCCGAGCTGGAAGTTCACATGAAGGTTCGAACGCGTGTTGGAATTCTGGTTGGTCTGGTTGTCGGCCCAGACCACCAGGAATCCGCGGGACGGGATTTGGTATCTGCCGGTGTTTGGGATCTGATACTTGAGCGGAACAGCGGCGTCATCGCTGAGGTAGTAGCCGCCGAGATTCACAGCGACCGGTTCAGCATTGTAGAGCTCGAACCAGTCGTCCTGCGCGTTGTCAGCGGGGTCGCGGATGCCGACGGAATTCTTCGCCATCCATTCGTTGATGAAGATGCGAATTGGCGGCTCGCTGTTCGTCCCTCCCGGGCTGGGAGCGTGAATCTCGGTGCGATGGATGAGCTGCGCGTCGGGCACGGCACCGTAGCTAATGTTCGCAGTGAGATGATCCCACGTGAGGTAATCGGTGATCTGCGGTTCGCCTCCGACATTGCGGACAAGAGCGAGATTACCCGAGATACCGAGACGGAACGCGGTGTGCAAATCATTGCCGGATGTTTGGGCAGGTTCGCCATCCGCCCAGAGGATCTTGTGCTCACCGGGAGCGAGGACGATTCCATTTGGGAACGGGAACCCGGTGAGATTGCCGGCGTAGTTCGTGGCGAGAAAATAGCCGTCGAGGCTCAGGTTTGCGGCACCAGAATTGACGAGTTCGATCCACGGCGATACTTCGCCCGCGTTGTCGAGCGGACCGGCGAGCGCCTCGACTTGCAGCTCGTTCAGCCAGAGCGGGTCAAACGCCGGCAGCGTGGCGGCCACGGAGTTCGGCGCGCCGGGCGTGTGCTGAATGGTGTTGTCGATGGCCCAGTTGCCCGGTCGGCTGTTGTCTTGCGCGAGGTCAATGAGCTGGAGGGAAACTCCGTTCGTGGTGCTGACCCAGGGCGCGCGCCCTTCATAGCGCAGGCCGTCGATCAGTTCGTCACCGAACTCCGTCGGGCGGACAAGGATCAGCCGCTGGCTTTGCGCCGAGAGGTCCGAGTTGAACACGGCGAAGACGGGAATGCTGCCGTAGGCGGAGGCGAACGCAGCCTTGTTGCGGGCGAGCACCACGGTCTGGTGATTCGTAATGATGCTGCCAGCGGGGAAAGTGAGGTCGAGGCCGTCCAGCCGCCAGTTCCAGAGGTCGAAGTTCTGGGCCGAGCGATTGACAATCTCGATGAACTGCGCGCCGGCGGTGGCGGGCGTGGCCATGATCTCGCCGATGACGAGAGAGCCTGCGGCATCCGGCGCGGGGCCGGTGTATTCGACGTTCATGGTGAACGCGAGACCGGGCAGCGGATTGCCGAAACGATCGACGCCGGCGAAGACGAGCTCGTTCGCACCGGAACCAAGGACCACGCGGATGAGGAAGTTGGTCGCGCTGGTCCACGTCACCGGATAGGCGAGGCCGTTGAGACTGATGTCCTTCACGTTCACGGGCGCGGTGCCGGTGAGGATGATCAGATTGTCGTCGGTGCTATAGCTGGAGGAGCCGACGACGGCGAACGGCGCGGCCACCGTGGCGAGCTGGCTCTGGAGAAAGGCGCGGCGTTCCGCGATGTAGGTCTTGATGCGGTCGACCGCGTTGAGATCGATATCAATGTTGTTATCGAGCAGAGCATTCATGCGGGCGTCGATAAAGGGATCGAGCACCGCGTTGTCGAACGGGCCGGCGACGAGGTCATCGAACGCACGCCAGTACGCGCGAAGAATGGCGGGGGTGTTGAACATCGCCGCGATGCGCGGATCGCTCGACGCGAAGAGCGGCTCGGTCGGACCCCGGCCGAGGCCGAGACTGTAATCAATATCCCACGGCATGTGGACGAAGCCGGCGCCGGTGCCGTAGAGGTAATCGTTCTTGCCACGCTCCCAGCCGTAGCTGTCGAAGTTTCCGACGGCGCGCTGCACAGCGAAGTGGCGCATCCACGCCTCCCAGTTCACGAATGCACCGACCACATCCGGATCGACGACGGGGCTGTTGGGATTCTCCGCCGGGCTGACGGCCTCGATGAGGGAGAAGATCGGCGAGTAATCGTTCGCAGAGTTGCCGACGTTGACCGAGCGCTTGCGGAACATGAAACGGTAGGGGCCGGGCACGAACGTATCCTGGCCGCTGACATTCAGTGTGCGGCGGGCGAGGTCGCCATCGTTGAAAGCGCGGATGTCGAAGCCGTTATTATCAAACTCAAACCAGTCCTCGACCTTGAACAACTGCCCGCCGGCTTCGTTCGGGAACCACTGCTCGATCATGTCGCCGTTGGGTTGCTGCGAGTCCTCAAAGATAAAATTGCCCGTGCGCTCGTAGGCTTTGCTGCGCTGGCTGCCGTTGACGAAGAAATGAATGTAACGGCGGTGATTGTGAACGAGGCCGAGACCTTCAAAGATTTTATAGACGGTCTGTTCGGCGAGCGCGCTCTGGTCGCTGATTGTGAAGATGTCGGGGTTGCCGGGATTGCCGAGGACGAAATCCGTCGCGCCGAGCATCGGCTCGTCGGACGGGAATCCCATCACGTAATCGACGCGGTTAGAGCCGGCCGGACCGGCGGTGGAATTGGTGCGATGCCACGGGCTGCCGGAGAACAGCGGCAGCGCGTTGTAAACCACGCGGGAGCTATTATAGACGAACGTGCCGTCCATCGGCGTGTTGTTGAGTGGCGCGCGCTGGTGCCAGCGGTTGGAATTCACGGTGCTCACCCAGAGGTGATACGTCGCGAAGTCACCCGGCATCTGCACTTCGCCCCAGCGGACCAGAGCTTCGCGGATGACCGCATCGGTCGGCCAGGTGCGATCGAGCCCGGCGGGCGGCAGCATGTCCTGCGGGAAGGTACCGATGGCGTTGAGCGTATCCTTGGCCTCGATGTAGAAGGCGATCATCGCTCCGGCAGCCTGACCGGGAATCGTGCCGCCGAAGACGCCGTCGTTCGCCACGGCGTCGCCGCCGGTGCCGTCGTCGCGCATCGTGACGCTGGCGTAGTTCACGTCCGGATCGAGACGGTAGCGAAGCGTGACGGAGGAGAGCCCCTGCGGATCGTTGACCAATGCGGAGACAACGACGGGCTCGTTGACCGCCGGGAGCACGGGAGCGTGCTTGGTATCGTAAATGGCGGGACCAGCATTGGCGATCTTGCGGCTGTTCACTGCGCCCGGAGTGCCAAGGCGACGAGGAAGCGCCAGGCGACCGTAGGCTTCCGTCGCGCTGCCGTGCAGGCGAACGAGGAACTCCGGATGGCCGCGCAGCCAGCGAACCTTGGCGCGGACGGAAATCTTCTGCGTGCCCGGCGGAACCGGGTTCGCGAACGGAGCGGAGAGAATGCGATTCGCCTGATTGTCACCTCGTGATCCAGCGCGAACATGAAGGCTCTTCGTTCCAGCGAAGCCTTCGTTCTCGACGGTCGAGAGATCGTGCGAGCCTTGCAGCGTCCAGTTGTTCAGGCCGGATTCAAAGCCGCCGTTGGCGACGAGGTTCGGCCCGTTGTCGGCGCGGACTTCGACTTCGTCGATGAGACATTCGCCAACGCCTTGCAGCATGAGGATGACGCTGTCGTTGATCGGCGAGCCCAGCGTTTCGCCGGGCGGGCCGTTGTATTCGATCGAGGTCCAGATGCTTTCGCCGGTGTCATTGCTGTCCGCCCAGTTGGCTGGGTTATGAACATCTGCTTCCGGATCGATCAGTTCCAGGCTGCTGCCGAGGCCGTCATTCCATTGGCCCCACTTGCCGCCATCGCCATAGATGAGATCGCTGACCGGGACGGTAAGCTTTTCAATGACCTGCTGTCCGCCCACGAGGATGCGGTCGTAGTCCGCCGCCGTGAAAGTCAGGCGTTCGCCGCCGTTGGCGAGCGTGCCGTTGTAAGGGCCGAAGACGATGTTGGTGGTCAGGTTGGTGTAAATCGCGATGAGGTTGGTGGGATTCTTCGCGACCACCCAATACGCACCCGCTGGCATGGCTGGCATGTTGGTGGGGAAGGTGTAGTCGATGCCGACGACGAACTGCCAGTCGCTGATGTTCACGGCCTGCGCGGTGCGGTTGTAAAGCTCCACGTACTCGTCGTCGTTGTCGCCGGAGATCGGGTTGAACATGATCTCGTTGATCACGACGGGATAGCGGATCGGCCTGGCGTTGGGCGCGGCACGCGTGTTGGAAGCAAGACCGTAAGTGATCGGGCCGCCATCGGGCCATCGACCGCTGCTGACGTTGTTGGACTGACCGCGGAAGTCGATGACGTCGATGACACGCGTCTGCGCCGCGTTCCAGAAGAAGATGGTCTCGCCGCCCGCGAACAGCTCGAAGCCGAGCGCGTCCTGATTCCAATACACGAACCCGCGCGCCGGAATCGTGGTGCCAGTAGGAATCCGGAATTTGTTCGTCGTCGGATCATCACTCAGCCACGCGCCGGACAGATCAACCGGGATGTTGCTGTGGTTATAGAGCTCGATCCAATCGTCGGGATCGCTGTGATTGCGCCATTCGTTGATGAAGACAAGGGCGAGCGGATCGAGAGTCAGCGGTTCAGCACTGCCGGGCGTTCCACCCACGCTGTCGCTCTCCGCCCACGCGCGATAATCGTCTTCGCCATAGGACGGGCGATTCAGTGAGATGGAATGGCCGGTGCCGTCGGCGGCTTCCGGCCAGGGCGGAGAGTCCTGATAATTGACCGCGAGCAACACGGCTCCCTGCCGGTTGCGGAGTTGCACCACGCCGCGGTCAATGGAGAGGCGGTTCGTCTCGGCGCCGTCCCAGGGACCGAAGACGTTCGTGGCTCCGTAATTCGTTTCAATGAGACCGGGCACCCGTGCGACGACAAGATACGATTTGGAGCGAAGGACCGTGCCCGTCGGGAAGACATAGTTCACGTCGCCGCCAATGCTGAAGCCGCCGATGTCCTCATCCCACGGCTTGGAGTTGAAGACCTCGATGAATTCGTGCGTGAGATTCGTGTCGAGCCCGGGAATCGGCCGCGGGTTGTACATGATCTCCGTGAGGACCAGACCTGTCTTGCGCGAGGATGGACCCAGCGGCTCGCGGTCCGTGGAGAATTGCGCCTGAAGCGATGGGCCGGCGAACAAGAAGAGGAAACAGGCGGACAAGCACCCGCGCACAACGGCGGGGTTCAGAATCGCTAGGGGCATTTTCATACGACAACGGTCATCCAGTGGGGTTACGTCTGATGGGTGGGACCTCTCGACATCCAGGCGAGACGGGGCCGATACATCAACTAACAGTGGCCTCGCGATAATCATGTTCATCGCCTGACCGTGAACCAATTGGAGTGCCGTATTCGATAACACGTTCGTTACCGCAAAGCAACGAACGGGTTACGATATTTGAGCCTCTTGGATGAACAACCCGCCACGATCGGCAGGCGCGGAGCGCGGCTGTGCCGAAATGCGCCTGGTTGAGACGGCGATGCCACTCTGAAGTTGGAAATAAACGCGATGACCAGAACCCGGGAGCACCCGCCTCTGGCGTGTCGTTTTCGGCTTCGCGCCGAAAACCATGTTTCGCAAACCCTTTCGCGCCGGGGATCCCGAAAATAGTGGGTGACGAGAGTTCGGGCGCGACGGCCTCATGCGCTCCAGCGGTAAAGTGTGTCCGCGCATGACCATCATTCAAAATGTGTGGGCTCATCAATTCGATCCCGGGACCAATATCGTGGACGTCTACGTCCGCAAACTGCGCGAAAAAGTGGAAGTTGGTGTTGAGCCAAAGCTGCTTCACAGCGTCAAAGGGATCGGCTACACGATGAAGCCCTAAGTGAGTCGACTGGGATGAAAGGCTCGCATTCAGCCGCGAGGGGCCACCATCGTGGATGGCGCGGCAACGGTTTCCCCGGAATGTAACGGACACCGGGACGGAACCCCACCACAGCCCTGAGCCTCCAGCCGCTCGGTCTCGATCCGGTCGCCCAGCACGACTTCTAACTTTCGAATTGTGGTTTCGGTTTTCATCTCACGCCGATTCCGTTTGGCGCGCTCCGCACTCAGGTCTGTCGTCGCCACGCCCGCTCATCGGGCCATGACACCGAACTTCGGTTTCCCAAGGGTATCGCCAGAACTGTTCGCCAGTGTTTCAGCCAGAAAGATGGGGGCACGAACATCCGGATCTTTTTGCCCCCATTTTCAGCCATCCGCTTGAGTCGGCGCGCAGGCATGACCTCGACAGGACCTGTGCAGCCGGTGGGCTGACTTGATGCCGCCGCTTGACGGCCCGCCTAATTTTTCGTTAATCCACCCCGCATGAGTACGACTGAGAAACATCATTTCCAAGCCGAGATCCAGCAGTTGCTGGATATCGTCATCCATTCGCTTTACACCGACAAAGAGATCTTCGTCCGCGAACTGATCTCTAACGCCGCCGATGCCTGCGAGAAACTGCGCTTCCAGCAGTCCTCCGGCACGAGCGTTCACCAGCCGGATGTCGCGCCGTTGATTTCCATCGCGGCGGACGAGAAGGAGAGCACCATCACCATCACGGACACCGGCGTGGGCATGACGCACGGCGAGATGGTGGAGAACCTCGGCACCATCGCGCATTCCGGCACGAAGGCATTCCTCAAGCAGCTCGCCGAGGACAAGAAGCCGGACGCAAAATTGATCGGCCAGTTCGGCGTGGGCTTTTACTCCGCGTTCATGGCGGCGAAGAAGGTGACGGTCTTCAGCCGCTCGGCGCTGGCGGATGAAGCGGGCTGGCGCTGGACGAGCGAAGGCATGGGCGGCTACGAGATCGAGCCTGCCGCCGATCTGCCGCGCGGCACGAAGATCGTTCTCGAGCTGAAGGACGACGCGAAGGAGTTCGCCGAGACCGCGACGCTGGAACGCATCATCAAGCGTTACTCCAGCTTCGTGCCGTTCCCGATTGAGCTCGGCGGCAACCGGCTGAACACCGTCCAGGCGATCTGGGCGCGCAGCAAGAACGAGATCAAGGAAGAGGAATACAACGAGTTCTACCGCTTCATCGGGCACGATCAGGACGAGCCGCTGCTGCGCCTGCACTTCTCGGCGGACGCCCCGCTGGCCATCCAGACGCTGCTCTTCGTGCCGAAGCGCAACATGGAGACGATGGGCATGACGCGCGTGGAATCCGAGGTGAACCTCTATTGCCGCAAGGTGCTCATCCAGGCGAAGGCGAAGGGGCTGCTGCCGGAATGGCTGCGCTTCCTGCGCGGCGTGGTGGACAGCGAGGACATCCCGCTGAACATCTCGCGCGAGACGATGCAGGACACGTCGCTCATCCAGAAGCTGAACAAGGTGATCAGCAGCCGCTTCCTGAAATTCCTCGACGAGCTGTCGGAGAAGGACGCGGCGGCTTACGACAAGTTTTACGACGAATACAGCCGCTACTTGAAGGAAGGCATCGCGAGCGATTTCACGCACCGCGAAGCCATCGGCAAGCTGCTGCGCTACGAGTCGTCCGCCACGGAGAAGGGCAAGCGCACGTCGCTGGCGGATTACGTGAAGCGGATGCCGGACGACCAGAAGGAGATTTATTTCCTGCTCGCGCCGAATCGCGACGCGGCCGAGGCGAGCCCGTATTACGAAGTGTTCCAGTCGCGGAAGTACGAAGTGCTGTTCCTGTTCGATGCGTGGGATGAGTTCGTGATGGATCATCTGCATGACTTCGAAGGAAAGGATGTGAAGGCAGCCGAGAAGGCGGACATCAATCTCGCCGACACGGAGAAGAAGGAAGGCGCGCTGACCGACGACGAAGCGAAGGATCTCGCGACGTGGATGAAGACGGTGCTCGGCGATCGCGTGGGCGAGGTGCGTTCCTCACAGCGTCTCGTGGAAAGCCCCGCCGTGCTGATGGACAGCGACAATTACATGACCGCGAGCATGAGGCGGATGCTGAAGGCAATGAAACGCGAGGACGATTCGCAGATGCAGTTCAAGCACGACCTGGAGTTGAACCCCCGTCATGGACTCATCACGCGGCTGCATCACATGCGCCAGACGGATGCTGCGCTGGCGGGCAAGGTCGCCGAGCAAGTGCTCGACAACGCGCGTGTCTCCGCCGGCTTGATGGATGATCCGCGCATGATGCTCAAGCGGATGAATGAACTGCTGGAGCAGGTGCTCACGGCGAAGAGTTGAGCCAAAGGTTTCTGGTGATTCGACGGGCGAAGCGGTTTGACCGCTTCGCCCGTTTTCATTTCTGGTGCGACTGCGAGCTGCTTGGATTTTGCAATTTCGCCGGAACTTTTCCTTACTAGAGACGTTTCACGGGGCAAACGTCGTCCTTAATCAGCCCGGTTGTTTTTGGAGAACGTATGCCTTGGCCTTTGAAACCATCCGCTGCGCACCGCGCAGCAATTCCGTCTTGCAGGAGGAGAACCACGACTTCACGCCTGATCCCACTTCGCAGAGTCAACTCCAGTGCCTTCGTGCTCGCCCTCTTGCTCGCGCTGACGCTTCGCGGCGCGACCCAGGTCACGACCGTCGAGTGCCGAAGGATGACTTGGACGGGCGGACTCGATGGCGGTAAGCGATGAGAACGGCGAGTTCTTCCTCGACTGCACGAATGGCATCGAAGCCGTCACGGTGCTCATCGAGCCGCGCAACCTCGCGAAGCGCCGCATGTGGCTCGATACGGGCAAAGCGCATCTGCTCCGGTTGAAGGATGGCGTGGGCGTCGTGGACCGGCTGCTTCATGACGACAAGCCGCTCGCCAGTGTGTCTGTCTCGATGAATACCGAGGATCGTTCCTCGGAAGTCTTCATGCGCGGCTTCGATATGGCGACGGATGCCGAGGGACGCTTCAAGCTCCCGAACATTCCACCGAACAACCGCTTCGTGCTCTATACGAAGATGAAGGAGATGCAGGAGCTCGGCGTGGCGCTCGCGCCGCAGAAAATCAGCACCTGCGGGAATGGTTCCACGGTGGACCTCGGCGACTTAACCGGATCCATTCAGTTCAAATCAGAGTGCCTCACGCAAAGTCCGCCAAGGACGCAAAGTAAAAACCGGAGGGGGCATTTTATCAACCGAAACGCCGTTCACCGTCTGGCGGCTTGTTTTCCGTGCGTATCTTTCCAGTTTCTTTGCGTCCGTGGCGGACTTTGCGTGAGGTTTCTTCTGCATCGGTTCGGCTTAAAGTTCGGCCCGGCTTACACGCTCCAGGGAAAATCGTCACGGCGGACGGCCAGCCGTTGTCCAGCCGCGCACGGCTATACCTGAGCCTCGAAGGTGCCTGGGACAATCAGGACACGCGGCCGGACAACGACGGCTGGTTTCAGTTCCTCGGCGTGCCGGCGTCGCCCGTCAGCCTGAGTCTTCGCGTCACGGGCTATCGCATTTCCGCGAAGAACCCGAGCAAGGACTGGCTCAATGAAGGTTTGATCGTCGGGCGGGTCAGCGGGAACATCGAGAACTTCATCATCCATCTGGAACGCGGCGAACGCTTCGATCGCAGCGAGGGTCCGCCGGACAACGACCGGCAACCGACGGAAAAGCCACTGCGTGGCGCGAAGCCTTGAGTCCACAGGTCAGCGAAATATTTCCTTCCAAACCGGTCAGCCACCGATGAGTTCCTTCGTCGTCTCCTGCTGCGTTGTGCGTGCCTTGCGAATTCCCGTGACCAATCCAGTTCCATTTTCAAGATCGAGTTCAATGACGGGAGGAATCCTCCGCAGCGTTGTCAAACCAGC
>CAMCCU010000078.1 GCA_945872975.1 Pedosphaera parvula Ellin514 | reverse complement strand
ATGTCCACGGGCGAATGATTCTCCTCGCCGAGAAAAGGCCACCCGGTCGCGATCACCGACTCATTGATGTCCGAGCCACGACGGAGCCGTGGCTTGGGCAGAAGATCGCCCGCCAGATGTTCGAGCAGAAACTGATCGTAGGGCACGCCTTCGTTGAACGCTCGGATGAGGTAATCGCGATAGTGCCAGGCGTTGGCGATGATGTAGTCGCCCTCATGCCCGCGCGACTCCGCGTAACGCATCAGGTCCATCCAGTGCCGGGCCCAGCGTTCGCCGAAATGCGGCGACGCGAGCAACCGGTCCACGACTCGTTCGCGTGCTCCGGGTTTGGTATCCGCGAGAAATGCCTGAATGTCGTCCCGGCCCGGTGGCAATCCGGTGATGACGAAGTGAACGCGGCGCAACCACGTCCGGTCATCCGCTGCCGGTGCGGGAGATAACTTCGACTCCTCCAGGCGATGCAGGATGAAACGATCTTCCGGCGCGAGCGGCCAGCGAGCGTCCACCACCGCCGGGAGCTTCTGCCGGCGCGGCGCTTCCCACAGCCACGCCTGCTTCTGTTTGCGCTCTTCGAGGTTGAATTTTTTGTCGGACGCTGCGGCGGGCTCGCTTGCCACGGAAAGCGCCATTGCAGAAAGCAGGATCGCGAGGGCTGCAATTAGATGTCGTTCGTTCATTCGTGGTTCGCCTGAGAGTTTAACGATGTTTCTGACGGGGCAGAACTCAAATCGCTTCATTCGTCCTGCGAAGAAATCTGCTTCCACGCGAAAGGTAAATCTGATGATGTCACCTCCATGTTCACACGCGCTCGCCTGATTCCTCAATTCATCGCTTTGCTTTTCGCCGCGTCGGTGGTCGTGTCGGTCTGGGGTGCGGAGGGACCAAATGAAGTTTCCATCAAGCATTCCTATCTCGTGCTCGGTGGCAAGACCGCCATCATCGGCGAGGACGGAAAGACCCAATGGGAATATGCCGGCGGTTCGCGCGATGGCTTCGTGTTGCCCAACGGCAACGTGCTGCTCGCCTATGCTGACCGGGTGGAGGAGGTGGTGCCTGCCGGGGAACGGCTCAACCAGACGGTGTTCACCTATAAGCGCAGCAAGGAGAACGGCGAGATCAGCACCGCCCAGCGCCTCTACAACGGCAACACGCTCGTGACCGAACTCGGCAAGCGCCCGCGCCTGCTCGAAGTGAACCCGAAGGGGGACATCGTGCTTGAAGTTCCATTGCAGCCAGAGACGGAGAACACGCACATGCAGACGCGCATGGCCCGGCAGTTAAGGAGCGGGAACTTCCTCGTGCCGCATCTGCTGGCCTTCGCGGTGAAAGAGTATTCGCCCGAGGGCAAAGTCGTTCACACGCTCAAGACCGACCTCGACGAACTCGGCGGACGCAAGGCGGAGAACTGGCCGTTTACCGCCATCCGGCTTGATAACGGCAACACACTCGTTTCGCTGACGCATGGCAACAAGGTTGTGGAGTTTGGCCAGCGCGGCGAAGTCGTGTGGAAGGTGGACAACGCTCAGGTGGGCGGAAAGTTCGCCGACCCGTGCGGCTCACAGCGTCTCGCCAATGGCAACACGGTCGTTGGCAGTCACGCGGCAAACAAAGGTATCTCGATGATCGAGGTGACGCGGGACCACAAAGTCGTTTGGACGAGCGATCATCCGCTGGCCGCCGGCGTGCATCATTTCCAGATTCTCACCACCAACGGCAAGCCAGAGCGGGGGATGCCGCTGAAATAGTTCACGCGATGGTCACTGCCTCGGCTGCCAATGCGGCCACATCGCTGCGCGTCCGGGCCCGAGGTTTGTGATGCGCTTCTCCGCACGATCAGCGAGCCGCATCACGTAGAGCTGTCGTACGCCATTGCGCTTTGAACCATAGACCAGCCATTCACCGTCGGGCGACGGTTGCGGGTGATAGTGCTGGGTTCCTTCCACGGACTTCGTGAGTTGCTCGATCTTGCCATCAGGGCTGGCAGCGAAGAGCTCCACGTTGTTGCCAGCTTTCGCGGTGTAGAATACGCGCAGACTGTCGGTGGACCACACTGGTGTGTCACTGCTGCCGCCATGGAAATCCGGCACATCGAGAAACTCAATCACTCCACGGTAGCCGCCTCGGTCGGCGAGCTTCTTCAAGCCCGTGCCATCCGCGCGGACGATGTGCGGATGGCAGTTGTAGTGTTCGCCACTGACGAACAACACCTGCTGTCCATCGGGCGACCACGTCGGCCCGAAGTTGAATGGCTGGCCGGTCTGAATCTGCACGGCGTTGGAGCCGTCGGCGTCGGCGAGAAACACCTGGTAGTTCTTGTGGTAGGCGATGCGCCGTCCGTCCCGTGACGTGCTGAAGCCGTAGGTGAAATCTTTCGAACCGAGCGTCAGGTCCGTCTTGTGGCGGCCGTCGCGGTCCATGCGGAAGGGATGCGAGTTCCCGTCGATGAGCGCCGTGAAACCGAGCTTCGACGGGTCTTTAGGCCAGAAGAACACGCCGGTGTTGTAGAAGCTCACGCGTTCCACGGCCGTGATGTTCTCGGCCTTTCCCGTCCCGAGATCCACGAAGTAAGAATCCAGCAGGCAATCTTCCTTCGTGAAACGGAACGTCTTGTGGTCCTCCTCCCATTTCGCATTCTCCGGGCTCTTCCAGCTCCGGTGGATTATGGCCATCCCTCCATCTGGCGACCATCCAGCCAGCTGTGTGGAAGTATCGGCGTCGTTGGCCAGTTCCGCCGCGACCAGCCGCTGTCCCGATCCGTCGGCCTTCACGACCGTCGCACGCATGGTGCGAACATTCGCGTGGCGTCCGCCCGGTAGATCGCTGCGCAACTCCGTGTAGCCGACAAGTCGCTCCGGCCATGCGGGCGGAGCAGACTCCGCCGTGATTGCACTGATGAAAAGAGAAAGAATGTAGAAGCTGAACCGCGATATCCTGAACTCGATGCAGGGAGGCATGGGCCGAAGTGTAGAGAGTCACCATCGCAAAGCCATCCGTGATTCCGGCGATGGCTTTTCTCGAGCGCCTCAGATACGCTCGATGGCAATGAACCACCTTGCGTCATCCGTTCTTGCGGTCGCGCTTGCCACTTCGCTGGCGTCGGCGGCCGAGGACGCGTCGCTGGTTTTCCAGAAGGCTCACGCGGTGCTGGAGAAAAATTGCTTCAAGTGCCACAGCCACGTGGCGAACAAGATCAAGGGCGGGTTGTTGCTCGATTCACGCGAGGCGGCACTGGCGGGCGGCGACACAGGACCTGCCATGGTGGCTGGCAAGCCGGAGGAAAGTCTGCTGCTCAAGGCGGTGAGCTATCGTGATCCGGATCTGCAAATGCCGCCCAAGGAGGGCAAGCTCGCAGACGCGGACATCACTGCGTTGACGGAGTGGGTCAAGGCCGGCGCTCCGTGGCCGCAAGCGGAAAAAAGTGGCGAAGCGGCGGGCATGAAGCGGCGGACAAAGGGGAAGATTACTGACGAGGATCGGCAATGGTGGGCCTTCCAGGCGGTGAAAGCCGGCGTGCCGCCGGAAATCCAAAATCCAAAATCTGAAATCCGAAATGACGTGGACCGCTTCGTCATGGCGCGGTTGGAGAAGGAAAATCTCACGCCATCTCCCGAAGCCAGCCGTGCCGTGCTTATTCGCCGGGTGACCTTCGATCTCATCGGCCTGCCGCCCACACCGGCGGAAGTGAGTGCCTTTGTCGCTGACACCGCACCGGATGCGTATGAGCGGATCGTGGATCGATTGCTGGCCAGCCCGCATTACGGCGAGCGCATGGCGCGGCACTGGCTTGACCTCGTGCGCTACTCCGACGGCGACGGCTATCGCGCGGACGATTATCGGCCCGACGCGTGGCGCTTTCGCGACTACGTCATCCGCTCGTTCAATGCCGACAAGCCCTACACCCGCTTCGTCCAGGAGCAGCTCGCGGGCGACGAACTTTTTCCGAAGGAACCTGAGGCCATCATTGCCACCGGCTACTTGCGCCACGGCATCTACGAGTGGAACGCCCGCGATGCGCGCGGCCAGTGGGACACTATTCTCAACGATCTGACGGATACCACGGGCGACGTCTTCCTCGGCATGGGCGTGCAGTGTGCGCGCTGTCACGACCACAAGTTCGACCCGATTCTCCAGCGCGATTACTACAGGCTCCGCGCCTTCTTCGCGCCCATTCAACCGGGTGACCGCGTGGCGGCGACCGACGCCGAAGTGGCGGCTCATGCAGACAAGATGAAGACATGGGACGCGAAAACCGCGTCGCTGCGCGCGGAGGTCGCGAAGCTTGAACAGCCCTACCTCGACCACGCGGAGTCAAACGCCGTGGCGCGTTTCCCCGACGACATTCAGGCGATGATTCGCAAGCCCGCCGCCGAGCGCGCGCCGTTCGAAGCGCAGATCGCCACGCTGGCGTGGCGTCAGGTGATCTACGATTGGGACCGGGTGGATCGGACTTACAAAAGTGACGACAAGGAGAAGATTCTCGCCCTGCGCCGCCAGCTCGCCACGATGAACAAGGACAAGCCCGCGCCCCTGCCGGTGGCCTTCGCCGCGGCGGATGTCGGCCCGGTCGCGCCGCCGGTGTTCATTCCCAAAAAGCAGGCGCTCGGTGAAATAGAGCCGGGCATGCTCACGCTCCTCGACCCGGCGGCGGCGAAAGTCACGGCTCTGCCGAACAGCACGGGCCGCCGCAGCGCGCTCGCGCAGTGGCTCACTACGCCGGAGAATCCGCTCACGGCGCGCGTGATGGTGAACCGCGTGTGGCAACAGCACTTCGGTCGCGGGCTGGCCGCGAACGCGAGCGACTTCGGCGTGCTCGGCGAAAAACCCACGCACCCCGAACTGCTCGACTGGCTGGCTGGCTGGTTCGTGCGTGAAGGCTGGTCGCTCAAGAAATTGCATCGCCTCATCGTGACCAGCGCCGCCTATCGTCGCAGCAGCGAGCATTCATCGGCGCAGGCGGGCAAACTGAAAGACCCGGAGAACCGTCTGCTCTGGCGCTGGCAACCTCGCCGCTTAGAGGCCGAACAAATCCGTGACGCCATGCTCGCGGTGAGCGGCGAACTGGAGCACACCAACGCCGGTCCCGGCGTGACGCCCGACGTGCCGCGCCGCACCATCTTCACCCGGTTCATGCGCAACACCCGCGACCCGCTGGCCGATGTCTTCGACGCACCGCAGTGGTTCACCAGCGCCGCTTCGCGTGACACCACAACGACACCAGTGCAATCGCTTCTGCTCGTGAACAGCGCCGCGTTGCGCACTCGCGGTCGCGCCTTCGCTGCGCGCCTCGAACAGTCCGCTCCCAGCGACGCCGCTTCGCAGATCCGCCTCTCCTACCAAATGGCCTTCGGTCGCGAAGTCACGGCGGCGGAGGCGGGCGCCGCGCAAAGTTTTCTCAACGCCCAGGCCGCGCAGGCTGACCCGAAACGGCTCGCGTCCGGCCAGGCGAATTTCGTCCCGGGCAAGGTTCCCTATCGCGACGGCCAGGCGGCGTTCATCGATCCGGAGAGCGCGCAGGCGATGCTGACGGTCAACGACAGCGCCGACCTCCCGCTGAAGAGTTCGTTCACCATCGAGGCATTCTTCGTGCCGCGCTCCGTGTCGGACGGCTCGGAGCTCCGCACCATCGCCGCGAAGTGGTCGGGCAGGATGACGGATTCCGGCTGGAGTCTCGGCCTCACCGGCCAGAAATCGCGACGACGTCCGTTGAGCGTGGCGTTGCAAGTCGTCGGGAAACATCTCGATGGCAGCGTCCGCGAGCAGCCCATTTTCTCCGACCTCAGCGTGCAGATGAACAAGCCTTACTTCATCGGTGCGGCCTTCACACCCGCGACGATCAGCGTGCCCGGCAAGGTGCTCTTCGCGCTCAAGGATTTGTCCAACGATGACGAACCGCTGCTCACCGCCACGGTTGAGCACGATCTCACGGGCGACATTACTAATGTGATGCCAGTGACCATCGGCGCGCGCTCGGGCAAGGACCGGCATTCGTTCCACGGCATGATTGATGACGTGCGGTTGTCGAACGCCGCGCTGCCGACGGAGAAGATGCTCTACACCTCCGAGTCCATCACTGGCTCCACGCTGGGCTATTGGAAGTTCGAGGCGCGCCCTGATGTTTTCGAGGACACCAGCGGCCACGGCCATTCTCTCAGCCGCCCCGCCGGCAGCAGCACGAAGACGCTCACGCCGGCGCAGGCGGCGCTCGGCGACTTCTGCAACGCGCTCTTTAACAGCAGCGAATTCCTCTACACCGAATGAACCCGCACGATCCACGCTGTCACCGCTACGAGCCGTCGTCCTCGCGTCGCGATTTTCTCGTCCGGTCCGGCCTTGGGCTGGGGGCCATCGCGTTGCAAAGCTTGCTCGCGCGCGAGTCGGTGGCCGCCGCCTTGACCACGCCCGCCTCGCCGCTCGCCGCGAAGCAGCCGCATTTCACGCCGCGCGCCAAGAACGTCATCTTCCTCTTCATGGAAGGCGGCCCGTCCCATCTCGACCTGTTCGATCCGAAGCCGCTGCTCAACAAGCTCGCGGGCCAGTCGTTGCCCGAAAGTTTTGGTTCCGTCCTCACCTCGATGGGCGAAAGCAAATCGCCACTGCTCGCGAGCAAGCGCACCTGGAAGCAGCACGGTCAAAGCGGCCTCTGGGTCAGCGACTGGCTGCCGCAGATCGCGGAGTGCGCGGACGACTTGGCGGTCATCCGCTCATGCTGGATGGATGGCATCAACCACAGTGCCGGAGTTTGCCAGATGAACACCGGTTCCATTCTCGGCGGACGGCCTTCGCTCGGTTCGTGGGCGACGTACGGTCTGGGCACGGTCAACACGGACTTGCCCGCCTTCGTGGTCTTGCAGGACAACCAGGCCAGCGTGGTCAACGGCCCGCGCAACTGGAGCGCCGGCTTCATGCCCGCCGTGTATCAAGGCACGCGGCTGCAAGGCGGCAGCGAACCGATCCCCAATCTCAACACGCCTGAGCAACACACGCCGGAGCAGCAAGAGGGCCGGCTCGATTTCATCAAGTTGCTCAACCGCAATTACGCCGCGCGGTTCCCTGACCAGACCGAGCTCGCCGCGCGTCTCACGAGCTACGAACTCGCCTATCACATGCAGGCCAGCGCGCCTGGGGCCGTGGATCTCGCAGGCGAAACTGACGCCACGAAATCACTCTACGGACTCGACCGCAAAGAGACCGCTGACATGGGACGCCTCTGCCTGCTCTCGCGGCGGCTCGTCGAACGCGGCGTGCGTTTCGTCCAGATTTACCACGGGGCCGGGAGCAAGTGGGATTCGCACAGCGGCATGGAGAAGAATCACGGTTCCCTCTGCGCCAGCATGGACCAGCCCGTCGCGGCGTTGCTCCGCGATTTGAAGTCACGCGGCATGTTGGAAGACACGCTCGTTGTCTGGGGTGGTGAATTCGGCCGCACGCCGATGAGCGAAAAGGGCGACGGCCGCGACCATAACCCGACTGGATTCACGATGTGGTTCGCGGGTGGCGGCGTGAAGGGTGGTCAGACCATCGGCGCGACCGACGGATTGGGTCTGCGCGCCGTGGAAGACCGTCTTCATGTCCACGATCTGCACGCCACGATTCTTTGGCTGCTGGGCCTGGACAACATGGGCCTGGTCTATAACTACAAAGGCCGCCCCGAACGCCCCACGCTCAACGAAGGTGAGCCATTCAAGAAGATTGCGACGTGAGGGGAAGGGCGGGTGAGTCCGGCCTTCGCCAGCTTCCGGAGCTTTGAAAGGGGAGTGTGACGAGGGGGGATTCAAATGGCGACCCTACCGGGAATCGAACCCGGGCTACCTCCGTGAAAGGGAGGTGTCCTAACCGCTAGACCATAGGGTCGTCGAAGGACGGCGAATATAGGCATCGGCGGGTGCTTGTCACGAAAAAATCCATCGGCAGCGCCAAAATTTGCAGGAACTGAAGTTTCGCTGAACGACAGGCAACTTCGTGAAGGGAAGGCTATCAATCGAAACGGAGCATTCGTTCGAACCCGGCCACGGATTTCAAGGGGCTGACGATGGCCAGGCTCATGCGCTCAGGACGAAAGAAGTCGCGAGCCGCCGCGCGAACTTGAGATGGCTTCACCTCGACAATCTTCTGCTTGGCCTCGCTCGGTGGAATGATCCTGCCGTAGCCGAGAAGCTGTTCTCCGACCCAGTTCATCTGGCTCTCGGTGCCTTCGAGGCTGAGGTCCAGCTGGCCCACGAGATAATCACGCGCGCGCCGCAGCTCGGCAGCGGTCGGAGATTTCTCGACACACCGTTTCAGCTCGCGCATCACGAGCTTCAATCCCTGCCGCAACTTGTCCGTCTCGAATCCCGCTGAAATCGTGAGCGCACCGACGTCGTCAAAGAGCCCGAGGCTGCTGTGAATCGAATAGGCGAGGCCATGCTCCTCACGCAACACCTGAAAGAGCCGCGAGCTCATGTTGTCGCCGAGAATCGTGTTCAGCACGCGCAAGGCGTAGCGACGTTCATCATGCCGCGAGCAGGTCCGGATGCCCAAGGCCATCTGCAATTGAGCCGTCTCCTTGGTGACGTGGGCGACGCGCGGCTTGTCCTGCTGCTGATCGTAGGGCTCGAAGTTCGGTCGCTTGCCTTGTGGGAAACGGCGGGCCTGCGCTTCCACCGCCTTCAGCACTTTGCTGTGCCGGATATTGCCTGCCGCCACGACGAGCATGGCCGATGACACGTAGTTTTCGCCTTGATACGCCATCATCTCAGCGCGGCTGAGATGTCGAATCGTCTGCTCGGTTCCGGTCAGCGAACGTCCAAGTGGATGGTCGGGCCAGAGTGTTTCGTTGAGCAGTTCCTGAACACGCTGGTGCGGCTGATCGAGATACATGGCGAGCTCCTCCATGATTACATGGCGCTCCTTTGAAATCTCCCGGGGATCATAGACGGAGTTCAAATACATGTCCGTCAACACACCGAGCAAATCGTCAAACCGGTCTGCGCAGGCCTTCGCATAGAAGCACGTGTTCTCCTCCTCGGTGAATGCGTTGAGGTAACCGCCAATGCCTTCCACCGCCTGCGAGATTTCCTCCGCAGAACGCTTTCGCGTCCCCTTGAAGAGCATGTGTTCGATGAAATGAGAGATGCCGTTGAGCTTCTTCGGCTCGTGCCGCCCGCCGACACCGACCCAAAGCCCAAGGCTGACGCTCGTCATGTGCGGCATCTCCGCCGTCGCGACGGTCAGGCCATTCTGCAATCGGGTGACTTGATACATGGTAAAGCGCCTGGCTCAGGGCCGAGCGGACATCGAAATGTTACTTCGCATCCGCAGAGCCTAGAGCGTGGTTCCAAAGAAACAAGAGCCCCTGCCGTTCAAATGGAATACTTCGCGAAGATCCAATCTGGAATCGGTTCAGCGCGACCGGTCGCCAGGCTGACCATCGAGTAATCGAACCAGCCGTCACACGCGAGCTTCAGGCGTTCACCCACCCGGCGATGGATTTCGAAATGGACCTTCACCTCGCTCCCGGAAATCGCCTCCACCCACGTGCGCACCACCATCTGGTCGCCCATCACCAGCGGGCGCTTGTATTCGAGATGCGCAGCCCGCACGTACCAACCGAGGCCCGCCTTGAAAAACTCCTCCATCGACATCTTGTAGCAGCGCGCCATCTGGTCGTAGCGCGCCGCCAGCACGTAGTCCTGGTAACGGCTGGCGTGAACATGCTGGTTCATGTCGATGTCGTCCGGCCGCACACCCAGTTCCGTCTCAAATTTCGTTTTGCCCAAGTTCATTGTGTGTCCTCGAAAGTCCCGATCAGTCCGCCGTTGCATGCCGATGTCGCGCGCCCGATTTAACCCGCGCACAACGAGTGTCGATAGCCCATTCAGTCGAAATCAATTCGCAGCGAACTACGAACATGAATACTCAAACGAAGACTTGGATCCGCACGGCGGTGGTCGCAGGCCTCATTGCCTGGCCTGCCGTCGAGACCTTCCGCCTCATCGCCACTCAACAGAAGCTCGCCGAAGCCGAGACCCTGCAACGCTCAGTGCAAGCCAGGGTCGAAACCGCGCGGGCCAAACACGTTCAGGTCGCCGGCTCCGGCGATGCTACTGCCGCGCAAGGCACGAAATAATCGTTCCACATCGTCCGCTTAGGGACGCCCTTTAGTCAAAGTGTAGGGCCCCACCCATCGGGTATTGAATCGCCGCATCAAGTCGTCCTGAGGAAACTCAGGGCGACTTTGCTTTCCATAACGCTGCGCATCCATCCCTTGCCACGGCAGCGGCTCGATCTGAAATCCCAGCTCACAATGGAAGTCAGCGTCCTTGTCCCAGCCGATGGTGTAGAGGAAGAAATCGCGCTTCGCTAAAGCCGGACGCGGCGGCAGCGCGTTCGCGGCAAAGCGCAGCGTCAACTCGTCTCCGCCCGCCACGAGCACGAGCGCCTGATCGTTGGTGTTCACCAACTCGGTCACCGAACCATAACGCGTCGCCCAACCACTCGGCGTGATCGTCCAGTTCGCCGTTGGGCGGACGCTGTCGTAGTTCGGCGTCAACGGCAGATACCAGGGCCACGACTCAAACTCGCTGTAGCCGCGCCAGTGAAGATTCGCGTCCGCTGCGTTGACCACCGTGATTCGCGTTTCCGAGTTGTCGCGCTTCTCGAACAGCGCCGCGCGATCCCAGTGAATCTCAAAGGCCGCCGTTACCCGCAGACGCCGCGCGCTCTCTGGCAGCTTGCCCGCGAGATCGACCACGATTGTTTTGGTCTTTCCCGCCGGAGAGCCGACCACCACATCCATCGGCTTCCAGTCCGATGTGCCGTCCGTGCGCAACGTCTCCACTTCGAGCGTGGGAAACGGGAACGGCAAATCCGGAGTGTGCGCTGCGCCGACGTTCGCCATTCCGCCGCCGAAGCGCAGCCAGCCCGTCAACGCGAGCACCAGGGGCTGCTGCGTCTCAAGCGGGCCGAAATCCAGCGTGATGCTGTGCGGCTCCGCCAGGCCGCGCAGTTGCCGCGAGCGCAGCTTCGTCGGTGACGCCATCCGGCCATCCGCATCCGCCAGTGCCGACGTGATGTCCACGCCATCGTGGTTGATCGCCTTCCGCAACGGCTGCCGCTTGTGAAGAGTCACAAGCTCATGCGACGGGAACGGGCCACCTGGACGCAGCTTGCTCGTGGAATGAACCTCCGCGCCCGCCGGATGATCGACGACGACCAGTTTGGCTTCGTCGAGATACAGCACCTCACGCAGCTCCTCGGTGATCTGCAGCACGTGAAAACCATTCTTCGCCGGGAACGATTCCTCGCTGCCGATGCGCACGTACTCAATCGGGTCAGCATCGATAAAACGCGTATCCGAAACCGGCAGCCCCAGCGGCGCTGCGCCAAGCAAGTCTGTGACAAAGCGGAAGCCTTTACCGTCCCACGCATATAGATACGGGCACGATCCGGTCGGCTTCTCGATCTCATCCAGCGCGACCACCGCGCATTGGCTGACCTTGATCTCGTCGTTGTTGATGAACCCGTCGAACCAGCGCACCGCTACCGTATCCACCTGATCGTGCCTGCCCACGCCGACCTCGATTGGCAACTGCCTCACCGTCCGCCACGCGCGCAATCCGCCAGCAATGACTTCGTAACGCACGCCGAGCGCGCTGGAATTCGAACGATGGCCAATCAGCCGGAGCTTGAGCTGCCGGTTCGCGTTCCCACCGTCGTTGCGCAGCATTTTCAAGCCGACGCCTTCCACCGCGACGACGAGATCCGTGTCGCAATCCATATCGAAGTCCGCCGCCGCTACGAAACGGACTTTACCCGTCACACTAGCGACGAAACCGACGTGCTTCGTCACTTCGAGGAAGCCGGCGTTCCCCCGGTTGCGCCAGAGACGCAACCCGTCGCCGTAAACGCAAACGTCCATCCATCCGTCGTTGTCGTAATCCACCAAGGTCAAGCCGTTCACCACTCCAGTGCCCAACGGAAGGTTGATGGCTGGCTTGCCACCACCAAAGGTCAGGGCCACGTGATCGCCTGTCACGGTCGCCACGTCCGTGATGGAGTCATTGTTCAAGTCGCTAGTCGCGCTGATCGGGCCGGACGGATAGACCGCATTTGTGGCTGAGAAAGGTCCGCCGCGTTCACGCGCAAACAAGAGCGGCGGCTCGGAGTCACGCGTGATCATCAGGTCGAGCAGCTCATCGTTGTTCCAATCTTCGAGCACCAGATGCCGCCCACCGCTCACGGACGCCGGCAGGCCCGACGTCACTCCGCTCTCGGAAAAATACATCGCGAACGTGCTGCTCAGATTTCGAAATGTCCGAATACCTTTGCCATCTGACTGCAGGGCGATTAGCCCGAGCTTGCCGGTGTAATCAAAATCCACCAGTACGCCATCCAACGCCGTCAATGCGCCAAAGCCAGCAGCGCGAGTGATGTCGGTGGCCACGCCGTTGGTGGTGAACTTGAAGACGTGCGCGCCCTTGTCGCCCAGCACCACGACATCTTCCGTCTGGTCATTCTGCAAATCTCCAACCAACGCACAGTGGTAGTTCGCCCCGACAATGCCCGGCAACGATTTCTCCTGCGCCACGAACGTGCCGTTGCTGTTCACCAGAAGACGGAATCCCTCGCCATCGCGAACGAAGAGGCTGTTCCGTCCATCATGCGCCAGATCGATGACGCCCATCGGCCCTTGATACGATGCACCGCGAAATGCCGTCGCCGTCGCGTCTGCGAAGCTGACCTTCACGCCATCTGCCAACGGTTCTTCGAGCTTGAACGGCAGCCTGGCCAGCGTGTGCTTGCATCGCTCGAACACCGCGATGTCGCTCGCGGGGTTGGAACGTTTGGCGAGCAACTCCTGGTGTTTCTTCAACGCCTCCGCCGCCTCCGCCTGTTTTCCAAGTCGCAGCAACACCTGGCTCAATCGATAATGTCCGGCGAGATGTTCCGGCTCGAACTCCACCACGGATTGGAACTGCTGAACGGCCTCCTCACCATGCCCGAGACGCTCGTGCGCCAGCCCCATCTGAAAGTTCAATGCGGTCACCGCCGGGTCGATCTTGTGCGATTGCTGCAACGCCTTGAGCGCCTCCTCGGCTTGTCCCTTCCGCAGATACGCGCAACCGACGATGTAATAAGCCGCCGCCGAATTCCTATCGACGGCCAGAACCTGCTGCGCCTGTTGAATCGCGTTGTCCACCTGGCTCGCGAGCAGATATGCATTCGCCAGATTGAGCTGCGCTTCGGGCAATGTCGGGTTCAACCCCAGCGCCTGCCGAAACAGATCGACGGCCTTCGCGCCATCGCCGGACTCCAGCTGGCTCTTGCCGAGATTTGAAAGGCGGGTGAACTGATCTACCTCGTCGGCGGGTTTGGATTTCTTGCAGCCACCGAACAGCATCGCGAGAACGAGAAGCAGGGCGGCTCCATGGAGCGATGTCAGGTCGAGCAACCGCCAATTCCGTTTGCGGACTGGAGAAGGACACATGTTCATTCGACGTTGGCTGTTTTCAGTCACGGGCAAAGCAAATTGCTCTAATTGACAACTCGGTGTCAACGGTAGCAGTATTGGTGTGTCAGGGAGACGTTGTTGGGTCGTGCGAACCATTCTCTGGTTCATGGAAGGAACTATAGAACTATGAGCGCTGAAACTAACAGACTGCAGGCGGGCGAAACATCCCGCACCATTCGTATCCCCACAGGTTCCGCCACTTTGGATGGCGAACTTACCGTCCCACTCAAGGCTGACGGGCTGGTCATCTTTGCCCACGCCAACAGTCGGCGGAGCCTGCGCAATCGTGAGCTTGCCCGGCTTCTCCGTAAAGCCGGTCTCGGCACGCTCCTGCTCGAACTGCTCACGCCGACCGAATGTGCCGAGGAATCCCAAGGCGCACACCTGAGCTTCAACATGGGCCTGCTCACTCAACGCCTCGACTGTGCCGCCCACTGGGTGGCTGCTGAAGACGAAGCCAGGAATCTTCGCATCGGCTTCTTCGGTTCCGACGCAGGGGCAGGTGCTGCCCTTGTCGCCGCTGCGGACCTCGGCAAATCCATTGGTGCCGTGGTCTCGCGTGGCGGCCGGCCCGACCTCGCTGGCAACGCGCTTCTTCGTGTCAAATCGCCAACCCTGCTCATCGTTGGAGAACAGGATGAGCCCGCCCTCGAATTGAACGAGGAAGCCTACGAAATGCTCGCTGGCGAAAAGACGCTCTCCATTGTCCGTGGCGCCACGCATCATTTTGAAGAAGGTGGTACACTCGAAGATGTCGCCCGCCTTGCCGCCGACTGGTTCCTCGAACACCTCCGCCCCTTCTCCAGCGCCCGCTTCATCCGGTCGTAGATCGGTGCCCTCAGAACTCGCGGTCGCGAGATTGAAGAGGACGCGCATGCGCGGGCTCTGGGCATTTCGCAGCGAAGATGCGCTGATTGACGCTTCCCTTTGCAGCCACTAGCTTCTCGTCACTCAAAGATATGATTGCTGCTTCCGCTCAAAAGACTGCTGCCACTCAAAGTTTTCGCGTGGGCGATGAACGACTGATCAAGGTCACCGCCAGCGCCGCGAAGAAAGTCAGCGGATTGCTGACCAAGCAAGGCCGCGCGAATGGCGTCCTCCGCGTCGCCGTCGTCGGCGG
>CAMCCU010000077.1 GCA_945872975.1 Pedosphaera parvula Ellin514 | reverse complement strand
CACTTCCACCCGCCGCCGCCGCCACGCATGATATTCGTAACTCATTGATTTATTGAGTGTTGCAATCCAAACGCGGACGTTTGCAGCCCTTTCCCGCCTGCATGCGGCGGTGCGGGGGCTGTCGATGCCGATTTCCCCGATGTTCACGGCCATTTCTTGAATGTCGGCGGCGATTTCCCTGATGTAAGTGGCGATTTCTTGACTGTAGATCCCGATTTCCCGGCTGTCGGCGGCGGTTGCTCGAATGAAGATGCGGGTTGCGCGGTTGTCGGCGGCGATTGCGCGGTTGCGGATGGCGGTGGATTGAATGTGAATCTCGATTTCCCGGTTGCGCGTGGCGAGGGAAAGTTTCGTTGTCGAGGGCGCGTTTTGTTTCGATTGAGCGCGAGGACGGTTCGATTGAAAGGAGTTGGCTGGCGAGCGGAATTTTTTTCTCCAAGTTGGCCGGGGCTTAAAAACATTTTGCCCGAATTGAAAACCGTTTTGCCCAACGCCGACTTCGTCATCGAAGGCTACGTTGACCCGACCGAGCCGTTGCGCGACGAAGGCCCGTTCGGCGACCACACCGGCCCACGGGAAGTTGGAAGTGCGAAGTGCGAATTACTTCAGCCAGTCCGTTCGGTGGTTTTCATTCCGCATTCCGCATTCGTCATTCGACATTCGACATTCGCTTCGTCCCGCCACCATCGTCGGCATCCCGCCGATGGAAGACTTCTACATCGGCGGCGCGTCCGTGAAACTCTTCCTGCCCATCTTCAAGATGAACTTCCCCGAGATCGTGGACATCGCGTTGCCGGCGGAAGGCACGTTCCACAACCTCGTCTTTGTCAGCATCAAGAAGACCTACCCCATGCAGGCCTACAAGATCATGCACGGCCTCTGGGGCATGGGGCAGATGATGTTCACCAAATACATCGTGGTGGTGGATGCCGACGTGAACGTCCACAACACCAGCGAAGTCCTCTTCCATCTCTTCGCCAACACCGACCCGCAGCGCGACAGCCTCTTCACCAAAGGCCCGTCCGACGTGCTCGACCACGCCACCAGCGAAATCGCCAGCGGCAGCAAACTCGGCATTGATGCGACGAAGAAAATTCCGGGCGAAGGTTTCAAACGCCCTTGGCCGCCGCTCATCAAGATGGATGCCGCCGTGAAGGCGAAGGTGGAAAAGCTTTTCGGAGGAATCGCATGAACCCGCGACGATGGCCGCGAACGATTCCTTTGGAGTTGGCGCAACGTGGTTGCGGCCCATCCGTTCCCGCCCGCTCCTGCTATGGAAGAAGGGTGACGCGGTAAAAGCCGGCGTCGTTGGTGGCCGGTTCGCTGAACACCACATCGGAGCCGGTGCCTGGGAGGGTGGAACGGGGCAACCAGTCGGCGTCCGCAAGCGCGGCTTTGAAATCCACCCGGTAATTCCTGCCTGCCTGCGTGGAAAACTGAAAGTGGAACAGGCCATTGGTCTTCGCGGGCAAAATCAAGATGGGCGCGCTGGGCGTGACGGGTCCAATGGCGGCATAAATGCCCCGGGAACCGTCGGTAAAATGCACCATGAAGGCCACGTCATCGCCGTGCCCGTCCACGATGGAAAGAGTGCTGATTTCCCGTCCGTCCAGTTGCGGCGGCTGGCCGTTGATGAATGCACCGAGCACATTTTCGGACACCCCGGAGGTTACGCGGGTACCAAGATTGTAGAATTGATTTTGGTTGCCTCCGGCGGCTGCAACCATGCCGGAGGTATTGAAGAAGGTGTTGGTGCCGTCCACATCCACCGTGACAAATTTTCGGTTGCGTTGAGCGTAGGTTCGCCCCAGCGCATCGCCGGGAATTACATCGTTCACGTCCACCACCTTCGTCAAAATGCCGTTGATGTCGGACCGGTAAACGCCCCGGGGCGCATTGGCGGTGAAACCCGCAATGGCGATGAAGACGACGCTCTGGCCATCGAACCGGAACGAATATTCCGGCGAACCTCCGTAATTGCCCAGCGAGCCGGGGAGGTCGGTGTCGCTGTCCACGAGCGTTTTGAGGATGGTGCCGTTCCAGCGGAAGACGCCTTGTTTTTGCACGCCATTGGTGATGAAGAGTCCGCCCCCGACAACCTCGTTACCCACCCGGACAGGATAGCCAAAACCGAGGTAAGTCAGACCATGGTTGGGGTTGGCATTGTCGAACACAGAGGTGATGGCGCCGTTCCGCAATTCAAACAATCCATAGATCGCGCCCGGATTTCCGAAGTAAACTTCGCCACCGAAATTCAGTGCGCCGCCCGTCTCGTCGGTGACGACATGAACCGTGTCAAACCTGGCGCCCGTGGGAGCCAGCGTGTTTGTGTAAACCAGACTGGTCAGCGTGTTGGCGTGCCACCGAAAGACACCTTTCCGGGTGGAACTCTCGCCGCCGACCAGATGAATCGTCCCATCGCGCAGTGTGAACCACGTCAGTTCGTTGAAAATCCCTCCGCTCGCACCGGGAATGGGGTCGCCCGTCCGGACGACTTTGACAAACGGCCGGCCCAGCCAGGTGGGATTGGTTTGAGCGGTCGCGTCTGAAATAGTGGCTGCCACCAACAGGCACGAGAGCGTGAAACAGGATCGGGAGGTTGAATCTAAACACGTCATAAAGCCGCAGTAGATACCACTTCACGGATTGAGATTCAACTTCGAGGCTGGCTTTTGTTCCTCAAACACACCCAACCGCAACGCGGTTGCGGCCCATCCATTCCCGCCCGCGCCCATGACGAACTTTTGTTGCATAGGCAACAAAGTTTTGCACCGGGCTATTCGGGTTTGAACGTGCGCAGTTGCCGGCTGGCGTCCCGGAGCATTTCCACCCGCCGCCGCTCAGCGCAGCAACACCTTCGCAGCCGCGTCCGTTCACAACACAACTCGGGGCTTGCAAACAAGTCCCTCCCGGCTAATTTCCACGCTCCGCCGTTCCCGGATGAACCGCACGGCGTCAGAGCAAAACGACTTATGGCTACAGCAAACGATCTTCGCCGCGGCATGGCGATTAACTACAACGGCGAAATCACCGTCGTCCTCGACATGCAGCACCGCACGCCGGGCAATCTCCGCGCCTTCGTGCAGGCCTCCCTGCGCAGCCTCCGCACCGGCAAAACTTCCGACGTGCGCTTCAGCTCCACGGAGAAAATCGAAGTGGTGCCGATGATGACCACGAAGATGGAGTACAGCTACAAGGACGGCCAGGACTACGTTTTCTCGGATCCTGCAACCTTCGAGACGGTCACACTCACAGGCGAGCTCGTCGGCGATGCCAAGAATTTCATGGTTGAGAACTGCCTGGTGACGATGACCTTCGTCGATGACAAGGCTGTCCAGATCGAACTGCCCTCCAGCGTCATTCTCACGGTCACGGACGCGCCGGATGGTGTTCGCGGCGATTCGGCGAACAACGTGCAGAAGGCCATCATCGTCGAGACCGGCATCACCGTGCAGGCTCCGCTCTTCATCAAGACGGGCGAGAAGATCAAGGTCGATACGCGCACCGGCAAATACATGGAACGCGCCTGAGCGAACTTTCCCACTCCTTTCCAAGCCCGCCATCCCGGCGGGCTTTTTTTATTGCACGCTCTTCGCGGCGGCGATGAAGGCGCGCACCTTGGCCGCGTCCTTCTTCCCCGGCGCGGATTCGACTCCGCTCGAAACGTCCAGCCCGTACGGCCGGACCTTGCGCACGGCCTCAGCGGCGTTCTCCGGCGTTAACCCGCCAGCCAGCAAAACCGAGCGATGCCTGCGCGCTGCATCAGTGGCGAGGTCCCAGTTGAACCGCGCGCCGGTGCCGCCGAGTTGACCGGCCACGTAGCTGTCGAGGAGCCAGGCTTCGTTGGGGAAATCTTTCGTTGGCTGAAGCGATTCCGCATCCCGGACACGAAACGCCTTGATGACTTTCAACCCGAAGCGACGGCAAAACTCGGGCGACTCCTCTCCGTGAAATTGCAACGTGTCGATGCCGCACTCAGTGATGCCACGGCGAACTTCCTCCTCTGTCGGATTCACGAACACGCCGACCTTCGCAACAAGCGGCGGCAATTCCCCGATGATCTCCACAGCGCTGGCAAAGCTCACGCAGCGCGGGCTGGGCGCGTAGAACATGAAGCCAAGCGCATCCGCTCCGGCTTCCACGGCGGCAAGTGCGTCAGCGGTGCTGGTGATGCCACAGATTTTGACTTTCACATTCATCAGGCGTCGAAACCATAACCGGCTGGACAGAGTGACACAAAGTTTTTGCAGCTGCTCGAAGTCAGATGACTTCGTGAATGATCGGCTGGGCAGATGACGGTTCATCCGCGATCGCGAACGCCTCCTTTAACCGAAGAGACGCCGCCTCCGCAGACGCCGCCGTGGAAGCGTGAATGCGGCAGAGCACCTCGCCCGCCTTTCGGAACTCGCCCGGCTTGGCGAGCTCGTCGATGCCCACATCGGGCTGGATGACCGTTTCCTTCGTCAATCGCCCTCCACCGAGATCGCGAATCACCTCGCCGATGATCTTCGCGTCACAGCGCGCGATGTAGCCGGTCCGGTCAGCCTTCAGCTCACGAGCCATCGGAGCCGTTGGTCCCGCCGTGAGCTTGCGTTGAAAGGCTTCCAGGTCGCCACCTTGAGCAACAATCAATTCATCCCACTTGCGGCGCGGCTGACCTGAGTCCAGGCAATGGGCGGCCTGTTCACGCGCCACAACAAGCGAGTCCGCCCGTCCGGTTTGGTGGAGCAATTGCGCGGCGCAATCGATGACGAGCTCCCGCAAGTCAGCGGGCCCACGGCCTTCGAGGCAGTCGATGGATTCGCGAACTTCGAGCCAGTTGCCCGCCGCGCGACCGAGCGGCGTGTTCATGTCGGTGATCAACGCGCGCGTGTTGACGCCGCAATCACGAGCGAGCGTGACGATGACTTGAGCGAGTTCGCGCGCCTGCTCCTTCGTCTGCATGAACGCGGCCGCGCCGAACTTCACATCCATGATCAGCGCGTCCAATCCTTCCGCGAGTTTCTTGGAGAGGATGGACGCCGTGATGAGCGGGATGCTCGGCACCGTGCCCGTCACGTCGCGCAGGGCGTAGAGCTTCTTGTCGGCCGGGACCATCGTCTCGGTCTGTCCCGCCATCGCGAGACCCAGCGACTGGACCTGCTCGATGATGCGCGAGGGATCGAGTTGCGTGGTGAAGCCGGGGATGGATTCCAGCTTGTCGAGCGTGCCGCCAGTGATGCCAAGACCGCGCCCGGAAATCATCGGCACTCGAAACCCCAGACACGCCAGCAACGGGGCGAGCGGCAACGAAACCTTGTCCCCGACGCCTCCAGTGGAATGCTTGTCCACCACCGGTCGCTGGTCGTCAGGAAATTTTAGAACCTCACCAGAGTCGCGCATGGCCAGCGTGAGAGCGCGCGTCTCACCGGCGGACATGCCGCGAAAAAAGATCGCCATCAGCATCGCCGCCGCCTGGTAGTCCGGGATGCGTCCTGCAGTGAAGTCGCGGACAAACCATGTGATGGCGTCCGAGGTCAGCGCTCCGCCGTCACGCTTCGCTTCGATCAGAGCGATAAAGCTTGGCGCAACGGACTGCGCTGAGTCGGGCGGAACATTCTTCATACGCGCGCAGGACTCTAACGCGGGATCCCATCGGCTCACAATCCCGGCCTACAGCCCGCGCTCGCCGAGCCACGAATTCGGCTGCCGGATGCTGGGCTTCAGCCCGAAGGGCTTGATCGCCTTGTCCACGAGAAAGTTGACCGCCTCCTCCACCGAGTCCGTTACCTGGAGCAGCCGCAGATCTTCGCGAGAAATCATGTGAGCGTCCGCCATCTTGTTGATCATGGCCACCTGCTCGCGCCAGTATTCCGAGCCCATGAGGATGACGGGGAAATCCTGCAACTTGGCCGTCTGGATCAGCGTCAACGCCTCGAACATCTCGTCCAGCGTGCCAAAGCCGCCGGGCATCACCACGAAGGCGTAGCTGTATTTCACCAGCAGCGTTTTGCGGACAAAGAAATGGCGCAGCGTGACGAAGCGATCCAGATACGGATTCGCCGATTGCTCGTGCGAAAGCTCAATGTTGCAGGCCACGGAGCGTCCGCCGACGTCCTTCGCGCCACGGTTCGCCGCCTCCATGATGCCGGGGCCGCCGCCCGTCATCACCGTAAACCCGAGCTCCGCGATGGCCGCGCCCATTTTGCGCGCGAGCTGGTAATGCGGGTCCGTCTCCTTCGTCCGCGCCGAGCCGAAGACGGTCACGCACGGCCCGACAAAGTGCAGCGCGCGAAAGCCGCGAAAGAAATCCCACGCCACTCGCAGGAGAGTCCGTGCCTCCTCGGTCCTGGACCGCGGCCCGCCGAGCAACACGCGATCCGCGACAGGCGGCACAAATAATTTTCCGGGATCAAGGGGCTGTTGCATGGCGAAGAAAAAACCACAAATGCCCCCGGATGAACACAGATAAAGCGCGCTGGTCGCGGCTGAACACCGAGTTCAGCGAACTCTCTCGCGTGAGCGCTTCTAAAATGAGCCTCCTTACGTCGGCTCCTACATTTCCGACAACCAGGTCAGCCGACGAACTTCTTCGCGATCACGGTGGCGTTGTGGCCCCCGAAGCCGAAGGAGTTGTTCACGATGGCCTTCACCTTCATCTCACGCGCCTTGTGCGGCACGTAGTCGAGGTCGCACTCGGGATCTTGATTCTCGATGTTGATGGTGGGCGGAACGATGTCATTCTGGATCGCCTTCACGCAGAAGACGAGCTCGGTCGCACCAGCCGCACCGAGCATGTGGCCGGTCGCGCCCTTGGTGGAGCTGACGGCAAGCTTCCTTGCGTGCTCGCCGAAGACGGTCTTGAGCGCCTGCGTCTCGGCGATGTCGCCCTGCGGCGTGCTGGTGCCGTGAGCGTTGATGTAGCTGATGTCGGTCGGGTTTAACCCGGCGTTGCGCAAGGCCATCTTCATGCAACGGGCTGCGCCTTCGCCACCCGGAGACGGAGCGGTGATGTGGTTAGCATCGGCGCTGTTGCCGTAGCCAACGAGCTCCGCGTAGATGCGCGCGCCACGGGCTTTGGCGTGTTCGAGTTCTTCGAGGACGACGACGCCCGCGCCTTCGCCCATGACAAAGCCGTCGCGTCCGACATCGAAGGGACGGGAGGCGGTCTTGGGATCGTTGTTGCGCGTGCTCATGGCGCGCATGGCACAGAAGCCGCCGATGCCGATCGGGACAATCGTCGCTTCGCTGCCGCCGGCGAACATGACCTTCGCATCACCCATCTTGAGCGTGCGCCAGGCTTCACCGATGGCGTGCGTGGAGGACGCGCAGGCGGAGCAGGTGGCGAGGTTCGGGCCGCGCAGCTTGTAGAACATGCTGAAGATGCCGGAGCCCATGTTCAGGATGAGCATGGGAATCATGAAGGGAGAGAGGCGTCCGGGGCCGCGAGTCTGCAACACGGTGCATTGCTCTGCGGTCGTTTCCAGGCCGCCGATGCCGGAGCCGAGGTACACACCGACTTCATCGCGATCGACTTTTTCGAGATCCAAGCCGGAATCGAGCAGCGCCTGATGCGCGGCAAATACTCCGAACTGGGCAAAGCGATCCGAGCGGCGCACTTCCTTCGCGGACGGAAACGCCGACACGGGTTCGAAGTTCTTCACTTCACCCGCGATCTGGGTGTCGAACGGCGTGGCATCGAAGTGGGTGATGCGGTCGATGCCGCACTGCCCGGCCAGGATGCTCTTCCAGCTCGTCTCAACGTCATTTCCCACAGGGGTGACGGTTCCCATGCCGGTGATGACCACACGGCGCTCGGAGTGATTGCTTGCCATAAAATCAAACGGGGCAGCTTGGGCTGACATCAGCCGGCGCTGCCCCGGAAAGCTTGAGGGAGAACTATTTGCTGCGCACTTCTTCGATGTATTTGATCACATCGCCCACGCTCTGGAGCTTCTCGGCTTCTTCGTCGGGGATCTCGTGGCCGAACGCTTCTTCGAGGGCCATGACGAGTTCCACGGTATCGAGGGAATCCGCGCCCAAGTCTTCGATGAACTTGGCTTCTGGGGTCACCTGGTCGGCGTTGACACCCAGTTGCTCAACGATGATTTCTTTAATTCTTACTTCAGCAGATTTCTCATCAGCCATGACATTTCTCCGGTTGTTTGTTGTGGTTCTTGCTACGTCACGAGCCAAAGAGCTCCAAGCCCCGAATCGTGAATAATTGTTGTTCGTTGAACTGATCGCGAACGTTCGATCGTTTGCTCAGGTTGCTGTCCTGTCTATCGGGTGGTCCCGCTGGTGTCCAGTGTGAATTTCTCATTCACGACATCACCATTCCACCGTCCACGGTCAGCACCTGTCCCGTGATGTAACGCCCGCCCGGCCCGGCGAGGAACAATGCCGCTTCGGCGATGTCTTCCGCCTTGCCGAGGGCATTGAGCGGAATCTTTTCCAGCAACGCGGCCTTCGTTTTCTCGTCGAGCACGGCGGTCATGTCCGTCTCGATGAACCCCGGCGCAATGGCGTTCGCCGTGATGCCACGGGAGCCGAATTCGCGCGCCACCGACTTCGTGAAGCCGAACAGCGCCGCCTTGCTCGCCGCGTAATTGCACTGTCCGGCATTGCCAATCAGTCCGATGACCGAGGCCAGATTGATGATGCGCCCGGAGCGTTGCTTGAGCAGTGAACGGGTGAAAGCTTTCGTGAAAGAGAACGCGCCCTTGAGGTTGGTGTTCATCACCACATCCCAATCGTCATCACTCATCCGCATGAGCAGGCCGTCGCGCGTGATGCCGGCGTTGTTCACGAGAATGTCCACCCGGCCGGCTTCCGCGAGAATCTTCACCCCGGCTTCGGCCACGGCCTTGGAATCCGCCACATCGACGGCGAACGCCCACGCCTTGCGACCAAGGGCGCGCACTTCGGCGGCGACCTTTTCGGAGTTTTCCACCGTGCGCGAGACGCACACGACATCCGCGCCGGCAGCGGCGAACTTAAGCGCGATTGCGCGCCCGATGCCGCGTCCGGCACCGGTGACCACGGCCACTTGATTGGCAAGCGAGTTCATAAGGGGCGTAAGTTGTCTGTGGTTGGCGGCACGTTGTCAATAACGGCAATTCTCAATTCGGTCCCCGCGAAAGACGCGAGACTCCTGCGAAGCCAGTCGGCTTTCGAACTTCAAGTTCGCTCTTGCACGCGCAGACCGGGACGCTTACCAGTGGCAGCGCTTGAGCACTCAATCACCGCCATTTCGAAAAGGCCCGCCGTCCGGCAGCCCCCTTGCACCTTACGCCCACTGGATCACTCTCGGCTTCTGGCTGCTGATGCTCGTCGGGCTGCTCTGGACGAGCTTCTACACCGTCTCTGCTGATTCAGTCGGCGTGGTGCAGCGGTTCGGCAAGTATCTCCGCACCGACGAACCGGGCCTGCGCTTCAAGGCGCCCTTCGGCATGGATGAAGTGACGCTTGTGCCCATCCGCCGCCAGCTCAAGCTGGAGTTCGGTTTCTCGACGCCCGGCGCGAGCAATCCCTTTCAGGAAAGCAGCGAGCCGGAGATGGAGAAGGCCATGGTCACCGGCGACCTCAATGAGGCGCTCGTCGAATGGATCGTCCAATATCGCATCAACGATCCGAAGCGCTTCCTCTTCGACGTGCGCGATCCCGAGGAAACCATGCGCGCCGCGTCCGAGGCGGGGATGCGCGAAGCGGTCGGCGATCGCACGGTGGACGAGGTCATCACCGTGGGCCGGCAGGAAATTGAAACTGAAACCCGCGCCGTGTTGCAGAAAGTCGCGGAACAATACCAGCTCGGCATGAGCATCGATCTCGTGCAGTTGAAGAACGTGAACCCGCCCAAGCAGGTGCAGGCATCCTTCAATGAGGTCAACCAGGCCCAGCAGGAGAAGCAGCGCTCCATCAACCTCGCCAGCGGCGAATACAACAAGGTCGTGCCTCGCGCCCGTGGCGATGCCGCCCGCATGATCGCCGAGGCGCAGGGCTACGCGCAGAAGCGCGTCAATGAAGCCGAAGGCGACGCCGCGCTCTTCACCTCCGTCTTCGAGCAATACAAGAAGGCGCCGGACGTGACCCGTCAGCGCATCTTTCTCGAAACGATGAGCGAGGTGCTGCCCAAGGTGAGCCGGAAGTTCATCGTGGACGACAAGGGCCAGCAGATCTTCCCGCTCCTCCAGCTTCAACCCGGAAAGTAACACGCCATGCCACTCACCTCCCTCCTTCGCTCCATCGGCATCGTCGTCGTGGTCGTGCTCCTGATCATCGCGGCCAACCTCTGCTTCTACAACGTCTCCGAGACCGAGCAGGTCATCCTCACTCAGTTCGGCAAAACCGTGGGCCAGCCCGTCAACGAGGCCGGGATGAAGTTCAAAATGCCCTTCATCCAGACTGTCAACCGCATCGACAAACGCATCCTCGAATGGGACGGACGCGCCAGCGAGATGCCCACGCGCGACAAGCTCTACATCGTCGTCGATGCCTTCGGCCGGTGGCGCATCAACGATCCGCTCCAGTTCTTCACCCGTCTGCGCGACGAACGCAGCGCCCTTTCCCGCCTTGATGACATCATCGGCAGCGAGGTCCGCAACGCCATCGCCAAGCATGATCTGATCGAGATCGTGCGCACCGACAAGAACCGGAAAGCTTCCGCGGACGCCGCGCCAGCTGATGACGCCGGACAGATCAACCGGCTCCTGCCCATCACCCTTGGCCGCACCGCCATTGAGAAGGAGATCGTGGAAAAGTCCGCCCCGAAGCTCAAGGATTTCGGCATCGAGCTCATCGACGTGCGCTTCATGCGTGTGAACTACAACCCCGGCGTGAGCGCCAAGATCCACGAGCGCATGATGAGCGAACGTCAGCAAATAGCCTCGCGCTTTCGTTCCGAAGGCGAAGGCGAGGCCGCGAAGATCACCGGAAGCAAGGAACGCGACCTGCGCCAGATCGAATCCGAATCCTATCGTCAGGTGCAGGTGATCAAGGGCGAGGCGGACGCGAAGGCCTCGGAGATTTACGCGCGCGCCTACGGCGGCAGTCCGGAGGCGGCGGAGTTCCATCAGTTCCTCCGCACGATGGAGGCTTACCGCAAGATGTTCGACAAGGACACCACGCTCCTCCTGTCCACCGACAGCGACCTGTTCCGCTACCTCAAGCAGGCTTCGATACCGCCCCGCACGGCTGCGAAGCCGTAGTCCAATCCTTCGCGATACGTCGTTGAGCTATCGGGTGCCGGGGAGTTTTCCCCGCACCCCCACGGCAAGCCCGATTATCCCGCTAATCGGCGATAGTAACATCAAGACTGCGAAACCCACTTCAGTTCGAGGATCGGGATTGAATGGAAGATCAAGAAACTCGATTGCAAAGCTTGCCACCCCTGCCAGATACGCCGGAGCGACAAGGAACAGATACGCCCAGAGCAGTATGAGCACTGCTCGTCGTAATCTGCTCATGCCCGCACGGCTTCCGCATTCTTCGGCACGTCCTTCAGAATCTGCGCGATGATGTGATCGGTGGTGATGCCTTCCGCTTCGGCTTCAAAGTTCAGGATGAGCCGATGACGCAACGTCGCAGCAGCCACGGCCTGGATATCCTCGAAGCTCACGTTGAAGCGACCTTGCGTCAGCGCCCGCACCTTGCCGGCCAGAATCAGGCATTGTCCACCACGCGGACTGCTGCCGAAGCGCAGGTATTGATTCGCCACCGGGGAGGCAGTGTCCGTCTTCGGATGCGTCGCGAGCACGAGGCGCACAGCGTAGTCCTTCACATGCGAGGCGACAGGAACCTGCCGGACGAGCTGCTGAAGCTCCATCAGCGCCGCGCCATCGAGAACCTTGCTGACGTGCGCCTTCACGCCTTCGGTGGTACGCGTGATGACTTCGGTCAGCTCTGCGGCGGTCGGATAGCCGACGAGCAGCTTGAAGAAGAAGCGGTCGAGCTGCGCCTCGGGCAACGGATAGGTCCCTTCCTGGTCGATGGGATTCTGCGTGGCGAGCACGAAGAACGGCTCGGCCAGCTTGCGAATCTCTCCGCCGGCCGTAACGCTCTTTTCCTGCATGGCTTCGAGCATGGCGGACTGTGTCTTCGGCGTAGCGCGGTTGATTTCGTCGGCCAGAACGATGTGGGCGAAGATCGGTCCGCGCTGGAACTCGAACGCGCGCCGGCCATCGGGCGTTTCCATGACCATGTTCGTGCCGAGAATGTCGGCGGGCATCAGGTCCGGCGTGAACTGGACGCGGTTGAAGGAAAGCTCCAGCACCTCGCTCAGCGTGCGGACCAGCAGCGTCTTGCCCAGCCCCGGCACGCCTTCCAGCAACACATGGCCGCCGGCGAAGATCGCGGTGAGCGTGCCTTCGACAATGGGGTCGGCTCCGACCATGACCTTGCCGATCTCGGCGCGGAGGGCATCCCAAGTCTGGCGGAAGGATTGGATTTTAGCTTCAGTGCTCATGTTTCTTTTGGGTGCAGGTTGAAAGTTGCAGGTTGCAGGTTTTTCGGCTCAGGGCTTCCGGCTGGAGCGGACGCGGGAGTTGCTGGGATAAGTCTGCAGGTAGCTGATGAATTTCGCCACACGACGGGAGAGTTTAAGGGCAGAATCTTTCAACGTGTTAAACGTTTTCTCGTCGATGTATTCGAGATCCAAGGCGACGTAAAGCTGGGAACGCACCTCGCCATTAGAACCTTTTGCGATGTTCAGAAACTGGATGAATTCCTTCCGGCTGCCCCGCTCAAAACCCTCGGCGATGTTCGACATGGTTGACGTCGCTGCGCGCGTTATCTGATCACGCAAGCCGAAATCACGTTGAAAGGCGCGCTGCTTGGTGACGCGATAGATCTCGCGCACCATCTCGCGCGAGTCTTGCCAGACTCCCAAGTCCTCGAACTGTTGTGCCGTGGCCATGTTGTTCTCCTTGATGTCGTCGTTTAGTGGGTTCGGTAACGTGAGGAAGGCTAACGACGTGTCATCAACCTGCAACCTGCAACTTTTAACCTTCAACCTGATTTCACCCTACTTCTTCAAATCATCGAAGTAGTCGCGGACGGTGTTCTGGTAGGCGCGGGGGACTTGATCCTGGTTGAGCGCGCTCTGGGCTTCCTGTTGCGCGGAGGTCGCGGCCTCCTCGAACTTCACATTGCTCGATCCTTTGATGCTCACGCCTTTCAACGTGATGCTCGGCATCGAACCGCCCGGCGACATCTGGCCCTTCACCTTGTCCGGCATGAGATTCGGATTCAAATCAGCGGGACGCGACGTCAGGCCTTTGCCTTCCATGTCGGGACGTTCAATGCCGGAGTTGTCCCAGCCTTCGCCTTCATTCTTGCTGTTGTAATAGGTCCAGCCGTAGTCATCCGCCCAAGTGCCCACGCCGCGACCGGGCTTGCCACCGGGCTTAAACCCCGGCTGACCCGGGCCGTTGCATTGACCCCAGCTCTTACACTGCGAGATCGCCATCTGCGCGCGGTTCAAGGCATCGAGCGTGGATTGCAGCGCGTTCGCGTCCGCCATTTGGTCCATGAGCTTCTGCAATTCCGCCTGCGCGGCGGCGAGACTCTCGGCGGCTTCACCTTTGTTGCCGGCCTTCGCCTGCTTCGCGGCTTCCGAAAGCTGGTCGCCCACCTTGCCATACTGGCTGCCGGGCTTCGCCGCCTGCTGCGCCTCTTGCATGATCTTCTCCATCTCTTCCTTGGAAAGATTCCCCTTCTTCAACTGGTCGATCATCTTTTGCAACGACTCCACCGCCGCCTTGCCCTGACCTTTCTCCAACTGCTCCGCGAGATTCTTGCCCAGCTTGGCCGACTGTTCCTGGAGCTGCTGCATTGCCTTCGCCATGTCCCGCATCTTTTCCAGATCATGCGTGGCAGTCTCCATGTCTTTGAGGAACAAATCCGTGTTGTTCGATTCCAGCGCCTTGATGGCCTCCTCCAGGCTCTCCAACGACGCTCCTGCTTCGCGCGCCTGCCGGGCGAGATCCGCTAGACTCTGCGCCAACTGTTCACGGGCGGCGGAACCGGCGTTCCCGTCCTTGCTCGCGCTGCTGGCCGCCTGCTGCTTGAGCTTCTCCAAATCCTTCGACAACTTGTCGAGCTTGTCCGCGTTCGCTGCGGCGTCACCGAGCGCCTTCTGCAACGACTCGATCTGCTTCTTCAAACTTTCCTGCGACGAACCGCCATTGCCCGGCTCGCGCGCGGCGCGTTCCAGCGGCTTGATGGCGGGATTGCGCGCCAGCTCCTGTTCCTGTTTCGCGAGCTGCTCGGTGATGCTCGTCAAATCGCGCAACGCCTCGCTCCGCGTCAACGTCTGCTTGCCGAGCTTGTCGCCAAACTCCGCGACCTGCTGCATCGACCTCTCGGTCGGCGGCAGCGTGGGCGGTTTTTGCGCAAGCTCGCGGCGCATGAGATCGGAGAGGTTCTTGCCCACGTCCTTGATGTTCGCCGCGTCCGCCTGCTTCTGGATGTTCGCCTTGCTCCGATACGCGGGAACGAAGCCCAGCCCGGCACAGAGCGCCACGACCAGCAACGCCCAGCGTGCAGCGCGTGGAAAACCAATCGGCAACAGCTCCTTCGCATTGAGCGACTGCGCGTGTTTCGCGGCGTCGGCGAGGAGAAGCTGTTTCCAATCCTCCGGCGCGCGGCTGCCGGACATTTCGAGCGCGGTGCTCAGACGTTCCTTGAACGCCTTGCGGTCATCGACCCAGCGCGCGGTCTCAATCAAAGACATCTTCCGCCAC
>CAMCCU010000076.1 GCA_945872975.1 Pedosphaera parvula Ellin514 | reverse complement strand
TGCGTGCTTCCGAAGATTACAGGGCTGAATGCGCTATAGGTCCCCGATCCGATCTGGATCGTTTTCGCGGAGCGGATATCCCCAGTCAGTTTGCCCAGGGTATTCCGCGCAGCGTCACTCGCGCTAAGCTTTGCGCGGGTCATCTCATTTAGTTTCAGGCCGAAGATATGGCTTGAGATGACTCCGCCAATGACGAGCATGATGATCGCCATGGAGACTTGGATTTCAGCCAGAGTAAATGCCTGCCTGCTGCGAAGCCGTCTTGCGAGGAGGTGTGATTGAGGTAATGCCTTCATGTTTACGCGTCCGGTGCTCGGCAGGTGGCGATGCTGTTCGTGTAGGTTCTGCCGTTGATGAATCCCCACACCGATTCCACGCTGATCATCCTCAGTTTCGGTGTCGCGCTGATCGTTGAGATAGTGGTGAAGTTTGTGGCATAGACGATGTTCGAGCCGTTCATCGGAACATCCAGAATGCTCACTAGCGTTGGAAAATTACCGCTGACAAGTTCGTCCACTGCAGGAGTGGATTCAGGATCCCACTTGCACGCCCTCGTTTGTTCGAGCCGTTGCATGGCCATCGACTGCGCCGCGAAGGAATACGCTGACCACTCGGCGTTTCTCCCTGACTGGGTGTAGCCGTAGATGATTCCCCCAAACATCATCGCTGCGATGGCGGACGCGATGATCGATTCCACGAGAGTGAAGCCGCTTCTTTCCTTCGAACTATTGGTTTGGATGTGCATGGTCGTTAACATTTTTTCACTACCGCAACAATAGCAGTCAACCTGCCAGACTGCGGTGGTTGCTCGTCCTCATTGTGGGAATCCTCAATCAGTTGCTGTTCTTCGTCTAAGTCGCTCTCCAGGAGGGTGACGTCGGACCATTGGCCTGATGGTTCATTAGGTGGGATCAGTGAATGGGTGGCTAGAGAGTCGTCCATTCATGCTGAAAGCCCAAGAACCGGACACGAGATGACTCTCTCTTGGGCGACTTCCCGTCGCCAGATGACAATGGTTAAGCGACTTGACGCTGCACTTCACGGAAGGTGTGCAGGAACATGTCGTTATCGGCGACGGCTTTTTGAATCAGCTGGAGCAGAAGGAACATTTCCGAAGGATTCACCACCGCATGGGCGCCTTGCTGATAGGCTTGCATGGGATTGAAGGTGGCCATGTTGAACCCAAAGAGGATGACGACTGAATGACGCCTTGAGTTCATCGGCATCCGCTGAAGCGCGGAGAGGCTTTCGTTCTCGTCGAGTGTCGATGCGGAGAAGAGCTCCTCAATGATCACGACTTGGTAGGCCACCTGGCCATACTTGTGGAGGAACTCGCCGTGATTCACAGCGGTGTGAACCTTGTAGCCCAGTTGCTCCAAAGCGTTCTTCGCCGTCTCCTGCAATTCCGGAGTGCTCAGGGCGATAAGCGCAGGCTTATCATTTGCTGTCAGGAAATCAAAATCCATCGACATAGGATTACTTCATTTTGATGGTCAGAGGCGGAGGAGATGCTGGCTTTGTCCCGCGATTGCCTTCTGCCGTCGGTGTCATGCGCAGGTCGGCGATGTTTGTCGTCGAGTCACCGCGGGCCTTGCGAATGGTGTCAATACCGCGCGTGACCACGCCGCGCTTGCTGCAGTACATCATCGCCGTCTCCTCGCTTATGATGTTCTTTTTGTAAGCGTCGAGGCAGGAGTGGTCAAAGGTACACCAACCGAAGGTCTGGCTCGCTTCCATGATCTCGTAGAAGCTTTTGCCTTCGCTTTCACCTTGGACAATCGTTTCCTTCGTTCGGAGATTGTTGCCCATGACTTCAATCAGCGGATGACGGCCGCCACCAATTTTCGGAGCGAGACGCTGGCCGACAATCCACCGGAGAGTGTCAGAGAGCCGATAGCGAACTTGTTCCTGTTCCTCCGTTTCAAACATGCCGAGGATACGATTAATTGTCTGTCCAGCGTCGATTGTATGAAGCGTACTGAAGACCAAGTGGCCTGTTTCAGCGGCGCTCAAGGCGATTTCGACGGTCGCCCGGTCGCGCATTTCACCGACCAGGATGACCTTTGGAGCCTGGCGAAGCGCGGCACGCAGGCCGGTGGAGAACGAATCGAAGTCCGTCCCCAGTTCGCGTTGGTTGATGGTGGCACTGTGCTGCGCGTAAACAAATTCGACCGGGTCTTCCAGGGTAATGATGTGAATGGCTGACCGATGGTTGATCTCGTTGATGAGCGCCGCCAGCGTGGTTGATTTACCGGAACCGGTCGCGCCCGTCACGAGCACCAGCCCAGTCTTCTCCTTTGCCGCATTCACGATGACGTTTGGCAGATTCAGATCTTCGAGAGATGGAATCTGGGCGTTGAGTTTTCGGAGAACGATCGAGATTGATCCTCGTTGGGAGAAGATGTTGACACGAAACCGAGCGCGATCACCCAGGGAGTAGGAGGCGTCGCATGATCCGGTGCGAAGCAGATCTTCGGTGAGGCGTTTGCTTCCGGCGAGCAGGTTCAACGCGATCATCTCCGTGTGATACGGAGTCAGTTTTTCAATGGGAGGATTGATTGGGACCGGCATCAATTGGCCGGCGGCCTCAACTTGGAATTGTTTATCGACTGTGAAGAGCAAATCCGACACGTCCTTGTGGAAGTCCAACATCGTGCTGAGGATGTAGTCGAGTTCGTTGCGGCGCATGGAGTGAGGATTGCGTTTATTTCGTTGCGAGCTGTCTAAAGAATCATTTGAGAATCCGAACGCTCAAATTACATATCGTCATCGAGCGGCGGGTTCGCAAGGAACGGGCGGAATTTCTTTTTATCGAGACACTTGTCGTAGGCCTCCTCCGGAGAGATGCGCTTCATTTTCAGGTGATCCATGATGGAGTCATCCAGCGGCGTGTTTCCGAGTTTCTTGCCGACCTGGATCATGCCCGGAATCTGGTGCGTCTTGCCTTCGCGGACGAGGTTGGCGACGGCAGTGGTGAAGACGAGGATTTCCAGAGCAGCGCAGCGGCCCTTCTTGTCGATGCGTTTGAACAGATCCTGCGCAACAACCCCGCGCAGCGATTCGGAGAGGGTGGCCCTGACCTTGTTTTGTTGCTCGGCTGGAAAGACGTCGATGATACGGTCAACCGTCTTGGCCGCGCTCTGCGTGTGCAGGGTGCCGAAGACGAGATGGCCTGTGCTTGCTGCGGTGATGGCGAGTTCGATGGTTTCGAGGTCGCGCATTTCGCCGACAAGAATGATATCCGGATCTTCGCGCAGTGCGCCGCGTAGCGCGGAGGAGAATCCCTGAGTATGCACGCCGACTTCACGGTGGTTGACGAGGCAGTTTTTGCTCTCATGCACGAATTCGATGGGGTCCTCGACGGTGATGATGTGGTCCTTGCGATTCTTGTTCGCGTAATCGAGCATCGCAGCCAAGGTCGTGGATTTGCCGGAACCGGTAGGGCCGGTGACGACGACAAGCCCCTTCTTGAGCATGGCGAACTTCCTCAAGACTGGTGGCAGGGGAGCGTCCATCTTTTCGAAATCTTCGAAGGAGATGACCTTGCTGGGGATCTGACGGAAGACAGCACTGATGCCGTTCTTCTGATTGAAGAAGTTGGCGCGGAAACGGGAGACATTCGGGATCTCGTAGCCGAAATCGACATCGCCGGTTTCTTCAAAGATTTTGATCTTGTACTCTGGAGCGATCTCGTAGAGCATTGCCTTGAGCCCGTCGTTTTCGAGGGGTGGATAATCGACGCGCAGAAGTTCGCCATGGATGCGCAAGATCGGCGGGTTGCCCGTCGCGAGATGCAGGTCCGAGGCCTTCTGCTCGAACATTAAGTTGAAAAATGCATCTATTTTAGCCATACAGCGGGACTGTTAAGCAAAACCGTTGCCGAAGGTCATCCAGAAAATAACTTAGTGCCTGATCTAGCGTCCATTGTGCGTCGGGAGTTGGGAACGAGGGGGGTGATTTCCTTCCGTCGATTCATGGAATTGGCTCTCTACTGTCCCGAAATGGGATATTACGAGTGCGAAAATGAAAGAGTGGGCAGGGGCGGTGACTTTGTTACCAGTGTCAGCACCGGGAGTCTTTTCGGCCGGTTTCTTGCGTTTCAATTCGACTCTTGGTGCGAAGATTTTTCCGGGTCGGTGCAGTGGGTGGAGGCTGGAGCGCATGACGGCACGCTGGCGGCGGACATACTTGCGGCGGCTCGCGATCGCTCCCCTGAGCTGTTTGAGCGATTGGATTATTGCATCATCGAACCCTCTGGGTGCCGACAGGGCTGGCAACGAAAGTTGCTCGAACCATTCGGGGAAAAGGTGAGGTGGCTCGGCTCATTGCAGGATTTGGCGCCAAGAGGTGTGAATGGAATCCTGTTCTCCAACGAGTTGCTGGATGCGTTCCCGGTTCATCGACTGGGTTGGGACGCTGCAGGTAAACGTTGGTTCGAGTGGGGCGTCGGCAGTGTGGGAGAACGCTTCGAGTGGCGGATTATGCTCGAAGACGTCCGTGACTGGACCGTGGATTTGGCCGCAGCGGGTTTCGATATCCCGCCCGAGCTTGCCACAGTGCTTCCGGACGGTTTCATTCTCGAATTCAGCCCGGAAGCCGGCCAATGGTGGCGTGATGCCGGGCATGTTCTACATCAGGGAAGACTCATGACCAGCGACTATGGCTTGTTGGCGGAGCAGTTCCTCGTGCCCGAACGTCGTATGGGTACGCTTCGTTCCTATCGGCGTCATGTGGTGGGAAACGATTTGCTTGCGGTGCCTGGCGAACAGGATTTAACGGCGCATGTGAACTTCTCGCAGCTCATCCGTGCCGGAGAACGAGCTGGACTGAGAACGGAAGCGCTGACTTCGCAGTCTGAGTTCCTCGCGAACCTCGCGCAGCGGATGTGGAGTAACTCCAGCCCGCCGTCGCCCGCCCAGATTCGTCAGTTCCAGACATTGACTCATCCAGAGCATTTGGGACGCGCCTTCAGAGTTCTCGTGCAATCACGCCTGTCCTGACTGCGCTTCGTAGTTGATCACCGACAAGCAGTAAGTCGCCGCAGTCTCGCATCGGAGAACCAGGGGACCGAGCGTGATCGGTGCGGTGCCGGCAGCCATCACTGCGGCGACTTCGCCTTCGGTGAAGTCGCCCTCTGGACCGACCCAGACACATGCTGACTTGGGCTCTCGCCGTTCGCGTTGGCGGAACTGATCGAACCAGACCCTTGGATGGCGACTGCCCGGTTGCAATGAGGCGATGAGAACGACGTCAAACGCTTCCTTTCGCGCAAGCAGTTCAGCAAGTGAGACGGCTGGCTCGATTCTGGGCAGCCAGGGTGAACCGCACTGCTTGATGGCTTCAATCGCGACCGTGCGCCAGTGCACGGTCTTCGTGTCGGAATTATCTCCGTCAATCTGCGTGATCACACGTTCGCTCAAAAGTGGAACGACGCGGCTCACTCCGAGTTCTGTCGCCTTCTGAATAATCGAATCGAGAAGTTTTCCCTTCGGGATCGCTTGGACTAACGTGATCTCGCAGGGCGGGGCAGGGGCGTCTTTGGTTTCCTGAACGTCCAGTCCGATGGTGTCGCGGTTGAGGCTTGTGACTTCGCAATCGAACACCCGGCCCACACCATTCAACACCGTCACACGCTCGCCTTTGCGCAGTCGCAGGACGCGCAGTCCATGATGCGCCTCCCGTCCGGTCAACGTGAGAGCAGAGCCCTGGCATTCGTTTGGTGGAAGGTAGAATCGGTGCATGTCTTCAACGCTGGCTCGCCAGCCGAGGCCAATCCCGGCCGGTCGATCAATGGTGCGATCTTACTTGAACAGCTTCTTGGCCTTCTCGAAAAAGCTCTGAGAGATCGGGTTCACCTTCTCGTCGCACAACGCGCCGAACTCCTGAAGCTTCGCCCGCTGTGCAGCGTTCAAATGAGCCGGCACTTCCACCGACATGCGCACATGCAAATCACCCCAGCCGTAGCCTTGGGCGTTCTTGATGCCTTTGCCCTTCACGCGAAACATCTGGCCAGTCTGGGTGCCAGATGGGATGCGCAATGGAACCTTGCCATTCAACGACGGGACTTCGATCTCAGCGCCGAGCGCCGCCTGCACGAAACTGATCGGCAGTTCATAAACCAAATCATCCCCTTCACGCTCGAACAGAGAGTGGGCTTTGACATGAAGCACCACGAACAGATCGCCAGCGGGTCCGCCTCGCATTCCAGCTTCGCCGTCGCCGGTGGAGCGCAGCCGTGTGCCGGTGTCCACGCCGGGGGGGATGCGAATCTTCTTCTTCGTCGTGCGCTCGATCCGGCCCGCGCCGCTGCACTTGCGGCAAGGCTTGTCCACCGTCCGACCTGCGCCGGAACAGCGCGGACACGTCTGCGCGATGCTGAAGATGCCGCGCGCAGTGATGACCTGTCCACGCCCGCCGCAAAGCTGACATGGCTTCTTCTGCGCGCCTTCTTCAGCACCGGAACCGTGGCACGTCTCGCATCCGTCCAGCTTGGTGAGCGAGATATCTTTCTCGCAGCCGTTGGCGGCTTCCTCAAACTCGATCTCCAGATCGTAACGCAGATTCGCGCCGCGCTCCGGGCTCGTGGGATCGCGTCGAGTGCCGCCGCCGAAGAATTGCTCGAAGATATCTTCGACGCCCCCGCCCCCGCCGCCAGCCCCGCCGAACGCTTCACGGAACACTTCGAATGGATCATGGAATCCGCCACCGCCCCGGTTGCCGGCCCGGCGACGCGGGTCAAAGGCGTCGTGCCCGTATTGGTCGTAGGCTGCGCGCTTCTGCGGATCGCTCAACGCCTCGTACGCTTCGCCTACTTCCTTGAACTTCTCTTCCGCCGCCTTGTCGCCGGGATTCTTGTCCGGGTGAAATTTGACGGCCATCTTGCGATAAGCCTTTTTGATCTCCTCTTCGCTGGCTCCCTTTTGAGTTTCCAGGACCTCGTAGTAATCGCGTTTGGACATGGCGGCGGGCGGAATACGGCGTGAAATAAACGATGAACTACGACGTCGGCTTTTTCGCGACGATCACGGTGGCGGGCCGAAGGAGGCGATCCTTCAGTTTGTAGCCCCGTCGCAACTGCTGCGCCACGTGGCCCTCAGGCACATCAACGGTTTCCTGCTGCGACACCGCTTCGTGGAAATTGGGGTCAAATGGCTTGCCGGCCGCATCGATCTCCTCCAGGCCGGCTTCGGTCAGCGTGTTCCTGAACTGCGAGAGGATCATGCTCACGCCAGTCTGGAGCGATTGCGCCGTGCCTTCCTTCGCGTTGGTGGCGGCGGTCAGCGCCATGTCGAACGTGTCGAGAATGGGAATCAGCTTTTGCAGCAGCGACTCATTGGCGAACTTCACGGCGTCCTGGCGCTCGCGGGCCGCGCGCTTCTTGAAGTTTTCAAAATCTGCCGTCGTTCGCAGCAACGTATCCCAATGCTCCTTGGCTTTGGTGGCCTGAGCCTGCAACTCGGTGATCGCTGCCGGCGACAAATCGGCGTTGGCATCGGCCGAAGCCGCTTGGGCTTCGCTAGCCGAAGCAGCGGTTGCCTGCTCGTCCGAACTTCGCTTCGCGGTGGCGTCTGTTGGTTCCGTCTTCATCTGTTGTCGATCTGTATGTTTCAAAGCGGGCCAAAATATACAGTCGCCGCCAATATGGCAACCACTGCCGTTGGCAGACTGGTGAGGTGACTCGCGGGGCAATTCGCGTGAATGAACCTCCCTGTGGCGCAGTCTTTTCAGTGTGAGCTTTCCTGACGTGACAACGCACCGTTCTGCTTCCCTTGCCAAGGTGGAGCCACGGTGGTCTTTTGTTGTTCTGCTCATCCAAATTTTCAGCTTCTGCCTGATGTCGTTTCCGTTTCCGATTCAGGCGGAGTCAACCGCTGGTTCCAATTTCCAGAAAGACATCCGTCCACTGCTGGAAACCTATTGCACGAAGTGCCACAGTCCGTCGCGGAAGAAGGGCGGGGTGGACCTCAGCCGGTTCCTCGACTCCGGCGCGGTTCATACGGATCCGAAAACCTGGGAGACCACCTTGGCGCAGGTTCGCGATCGCAACATGCCGCCCGAGAACAAGCCCCAGCCGTCGGCCGAAGAACGCGATCGGCTGGTGACGTGGATTGAGGGAGCGCTGGATACGATGGATGACGCCAAGCTGCCGAAGGATCCCGGCCGCTACGTTCTCCATCGCCTGAGCCGGTTGGAATACAACAATACCATCCGCGATTTGTTCGGCGTGAACACGAGGCCGGCGGATAAATTTCCACCGGACGCGGGCGGCGGTGGCGGCTTTGACAATAATGCGGCCACGCTCTTCATCCCACCGGTCTTGATGGAGCGTTATCTCGCCGCGGCGAGCGACATCTTGAATGAGGCCAAGCCGGAAGCGATCTTCGTGACGCAGGTCGCGAAGGGGATTTCCGAACGCGCCGCAGCGCGAAAGATTTTCGAGCATCACGCTCCACGCGTTTACCGTCGTCCGGTGACGAAGGATGAAGTGGACCGGTTGATCGCCTTGTTCAAGTCGGCGCAGAAGCGGGGCGAGTCGTATGAAGAATCGGTCAAGCTTGGTCTCAAGAGCATGCTCGTCTCGCCGCACTTCCTTTTCCGCGTCGAGGAATCTCAGACGGTGAAGGCAGCTTCGAAGTCGCGCGTCACTCCGGCCAAGAGTCCAGCGGGCTCGCCCGCGATTCATCCGGTGGGTGATTTCGAGCTGGCCAGCCGCCTCTCGTATTTCCTTTGGTCCTCGATGCCGGACACGGAGCTCTTCGAGCAAGCGGCGGCAAATAAGCTCCACGAGCCGGCGGTTCTCGAAGCGCAAGTCACCCGGATGCTGCTCGATCCGAAGTCCCGCGCGTTCGCGGAAAACTTCGTCGGCCAATGGCTGCGGGTGCGCGAGTTGAAAACCGTGACGCAGCCGGACAACAAGAAGTTCCCGGAGTTCAGCCTCGCGTTGCGTGACGCGATGTATGACGAGACGGTCGAGTTCTTCCACGGTTTGCTGAAGGAAAACCGCAGCCTCCTCGAGGTGATCGATGCGGACTATACCTACGTGAATGAACGCCTCGCGAAGCATTACGGGCTGGAGGGCGTTACCGGGAAGAATTTCCAGCGCGTCTCGCTTACCGACCGCCAGCGCGGCGGCGTGCTCGGCATGGCCAGCGTTCTCACGGTGACGTCCTATCCGCTGCGCACCAGCCCGGTGCTGCGCGGTCGCTGGGTGCTGGAGGAAATCCTCGGGACGCCGCCACCGCCGCCGCCGCCGTTGGTCAAGAGCCTGCCGCCGGATGACAAGCCGCGCGATGGCCTGACGTTTCGCCAGCGCCTGGAGCAGCATCGCACGCAGGCCGATTGCGCGGGCTGCCACAAGCGCATGGATCCGCTCGGGTTTGGCCTGGAGAACTTCGACGCCATCGGCCGCTTCCGGACCAAGGTGGCGGACGAGATGGTGGATGCTTCTGGCGAGATGACCACCGGCGAGAAGTTCAAGGGCGCGGCGGAGTTGAAGAAGCTGCTGCTCACGCGCACGGATGACTTCACGCGCAACGTGACGGAGAAGATGCTCGCCTATGCGCTGGGTCGTGGCCTGGAGTATTACGATACGCCGGTGGTGAAACAGATTTCAAAATCCGTGCAGCGCGATGGCTTTCGCTCGGGTACACTGGTGGCTGAAATTGTGAAGAGCCTGCCCTTTCAATACCGGCGCACGGGGACAGTGGATGAGAAGGGCGAGACGGCTCGCGACGGCGCAAAGAAAACAACCCAAGCTTCATTGAAGTAATGACCATGAAATCCTGGCAAATTTCCCGGCGCACCATGCTCAAGGGCGTGGGCGCGATGATGAGTCTCCCGATGCTGGAAGCGATGGGGCCGTTCACCGCCACCGCCGCTTCCAATTCCAGCCGTAAAGGCAAACACCCGGTGCGCCTCGCCGTGCTCTACATGCCCAACGGCGTGAATCCGCACGCATGGACGCCGAAGGGAGTGGGCGGTGAGTTCGAGCTGTCGCCCATCCTTGAGCCGCTCGCCAGTCACAAGAACGACCTGCTCGTGCTCACTGAATTGTGGAACGCCGCGAGCAACACGGGGGACGGGCATTACGTGAAGACGGGTGGATTCCTCACCGGCACCACGATCACGCGCACGACCGGCAGCGACCTGCGCAGCGGTGCGGTGTCGATGGATCAAGTCGTCGCGCAGCATGTCGGGAATCTCACGCCGCTGCCGTCGCTGGAGCTCGGCATTGAGCCGCCCGCCACCGGCGTGGATACGAATGTGGGCTACACGCAGCTTTACGGCGCGCACATTTCGTGGAGCACGCCCGTCACGCCGCTCGCCAAGGAGCATAATCCCAAGCTCGCCTTCGACCGCCTCTTCCGCTCGAACACCGCGAGCCGTCGGGCCGAAGCCGCGCGCGACCAGAGCGTCATCGATCTCGTGCTCGAAGATGCCCGGCGTCTGCAACGCAAGCTGGGGCAGGCGGACCAGCAGAAGCTCAACGAGTATCTCGATTCCGTTCGCTCGGTGGAGAAGCGGATCGAGTTCGACGCCAAACGTCAGCGCGCGGACGTGCTCGAAGATCCGCTGGCGCGGAAAGCCATCGAGGATCTCGGACGGCGCATCGATGTTTACAGCGATCCGGCACGCGTCAGCGAGCGGCGCGGCAATCACACCGAGCATGTGCGGCTCATGCTCGATCTCATGGTGCTCGGCTTCTGGACGGACTCGACGCGCGTCAGCACCTTCATGTTTGGCAACGCGGTCAGCGGCCGGAACTTCTCGTTCCTCGATGGCGTGAAGGGCGGGCATCACCAGACGTCGCATCACGAGAACGACAAGGAGAAGCTGGAGCAATACAAGCGGATCAACACCTGGCACATGGCCCAGCTCGCCTACATGCTCGACAAGATGAAGGCCATCAAGGAAGGCGAGGGCAACCTGCTCGACAACTCGATGGTCCTCTTCGGAGCCGGCATGCGTGACGGCAATGCGCACAATCCGCACAACCTTCCCGTCGTTCTGGCTGGACGCGGCGGCGGCACGCTCTCGCCGGGACGCCACCTCGTTTACGAGAAGAACACGCCGCTCTGCAATCTCTACGTCTCGATGCTTAACCGACTCGGCACGCCGATGGAGAAGTTCTCCGACAGCACGGGCGAATTGCCGGGCTTGAGCGATCCGAACTTCACCGGCTTGAAGCCCGCGTGAACATGAGAACCTGACGACTTTGATTTCAGTTTCGTGCAGTCGTCCAAATCCAAGTTGCCTTTTAACCAACCCTCTGTTGAATTCTTCGCCATGACCAACATGTCCTTCCTGAATCGAATCCTTTTGTCCGTCGCCTGCGTCGGTGCGCTTGCCGTCGTCGGCTGCGCGACCACTGACCACGCCTCCACCCATGTTCATGCGGCGGCTCCGCTCACGCAGAAGTCTGTGCCCGTGAAAGCCAACATCGGCTACACGAACACGCCGATCATTCCAGGCACCTCATGGCACGTCCATGACGGCACGCGTCCCCAGCCGCGCATCGTCACGTCCGGCTCCACCTTCAGCCATCTCGCGCCGCCGCCGTCGGACGCCATCGTGCTCTTCGATGGACACGACCTCGCGAAATGGCAGCTCGGCAACGGATCGCCAGCGAGCTGGAAAGTCGAGAACGGCTACATGGAAGTCGCGCCCAAGACCGGCAGCATCCGCACCAAGGACAAGTTCGCGGACTTCCAGCTCCACATCGAGTTCGCCACTCCGGCCAAGGTCGATGGCAGCAGCCAGGGTCGTGGCAACAGCGGCATCCTCATGAACGGCGTCTATGAAATCCAGGTGCTCGACTGTTGGGAAAACCCGACCTATCCCGACGGCCAGGCCGGCGCGCTCTACGGCCAGATTCCGCCGCTCGTCAACGCCAGCAAGCCGCCCGGCACCTGGCAGAGCTACGACATCATCTGGGAATCGCCGCGCTGGGATGCGGACAAGAAGATCGCGAAGAAGGCGAATGTGACCGTGATCCACAACGGTGTGGTGCTGCACCACAAGCGCGAATACACCGGCACCACGCCGCACCAGAACAACGGTAACTACGACCGTCCGCAGGCACCGGAGATGTACATCGAGCTTCAGGATCACAACAACCCGATGCGCTTCCGCAACATCTGGCTCCGCAAGCTCGGCGAATACGACAAGCCGTAAGCAGGATGTTTGGCGGCAGAGCGCTCCAGCATGAAAACAAACGCTTCCAAGTTTTTGATTCTCCTGTGCGTGGCTTTGATGACGGACGCTTGCTCGACGCCACGCCGGGGCATGATGAGCGGCTCAGAGGAGAGGCGCATCCGCACTCTCACCGAGGATCGCAGCACATGGGTGGATAACGTCCGGCCATTCTGATTGATATGCACAACGCCGCGTAACGATGTGGAATGTGATGCATCTAACCGGCCATCGCGTCGTGGTCGCAACTGTGACCCCTCGCGGACAGGGGCGTTGAGCTTGGGGCGTTCGCCGACTAGCACGCCATGAGCATTTGGACCACCAGCGTTCAGAAATCGACAACGGAAGCGGCCGAGAGCTTGTCCTACTCTCCGTCGGGAGGTCGCATCAAGATGTGGTTGCTTGGGGTTGGTCTGGCTCTCTTGCCTCTCGGCTACGGTGTGCGTTGCCTTTTCACCGGTCATGCGCGCTTTTTTGGCCGGCGCGCCTCGCATCTGGATCTCGACGGTTCTGCCGCAGTCGCGCTTGCTATCGCATACATCGCGGTTGGCGTATTCATTCACGCACACTGGTTCTGGGGTTTACATCCGAGGCTTGCGCTGTTGAGCCAGCTTCTCAAGATTCTGGCCGTGCTCGTGTTTCTCGGCAGTTTTGGTTACACAATGTTCATGGTTCTTGTATGACACGAAGGTCTAATCATGTGCTCCAGCGCCTTGAGTTGTGGGCCGAAGTTTTTCCTCAGTGCGTCTTCGGCGCTACGCTTGTCCTTTTTGGCTTCCGTCCTCTACTCTCCCACTAATGAATCCATCTCCCTCCAATCGTATGCGTCAACCGAACGGGCGTAGCAGCCGAGGTAACGAGGCTCAAGCTGAGCAGAGCCTCCTCACGTCGGATGCTGCTCGCTCTGGAATAGTCTGTGCCGCGCTCCTTCTCGTCGCTGGTTGCTTCGCAGCCCACGCTGCCGACAACTGGCCGCAGTATCGTGGCCCGGATGGCGACGGACATTCCACCGCGAAAGGTCTGGCCCTGACCTGGAGCGAGACAAACAACGTGAAGTGGAAGACGCCCATTCACGGACGCGCCTGGTCTTCGCCCGTCATCTGGGGGAATCAAATCTGGCTCAACACCGCCACCGAGGATGGCCGGGATCTGTTCGCCGTCTGCGTGAACCGCGACACCGGCAAGGTCATTCACGACCTCAAGCTCTTCACCGTCGAGAAGCCGCAGTTCGCCCACAAGTTCAACACCCACGGCTCGCCCACGCCGGTCATCGAGGCGGGCCGCGTTTACATCACGTTCGGCGCGGCTGGCACCGCCTGTCTCGACACGAAGACCGGCAAGACGCTCTGGGAACGGCGCGACCTGGAGTGCAATCACTATCGCGGCGCCGGCTCCTCGCCGATCCTGTTCGAGAACCTGCTCATCATGAACTTCGATGGCAGCGACCATCAGTTCATCATCGCCCTCGACAAGAAGACCGGCAAAACCGTGTGGCTCCAGAAGCGTTCCATCGACTACAAGGATCTTGATGCCAACGGAAAGCCAGACTCAGAAGGCGACTGGCGAAAGGCATTCTCCACGCCGCATCTCGCCACGTTCGACGGCAAGCTCACGCTCATTAGCCAGGGAGCCAAGGCCGTGTATGGCTACGAGCCGCGCACCGGTAAAGAGATCTGGCGCGTCGAGGAACGGTTGAACCATTCCGGTAGCGCGCGTCCGAGTGTCGGTCACGGTTTGGTCTTCGTGAACACCGGCTGGTCCCAGGGACAAATCATTGCCTTCCGCCCCGGCAAGCCCGGCGAAGTCCTCGACGCCAACAGCACGGAGACTGCTTCCGGTTCGCTCCAGCTCGCGTGGAAGAGCAAGCGCAACGTGCCCAAGAAACCTTCGCTCCAGCTCGCGGGCGATCTGCTCTTCAGCATCGACGATGGCGGAGTCGCCAGTTGTCTCGAAGCCAAGACCGGCGCGGAAGTCTGGCGCGAGCGCGTCGGAGGAAATTATTCCGCGTCGCCGTTGTTCGCCGATGGGCGAATTTACTTCTTCAGCGAGGAAGGCAAGACCGCCGTGGTCGAGGCCGGACGCCAGTTCAAGAAGCTCGCTGAGAACACGCTCGCCGATGGCTTCATGGCGTCACCCGCCGTTACGGGGAAGGCGCTCATCATTCGCACGAAGACTCATCTCTATCGCATCGAGAACTGAGGTCATCGAGCGCGATTGTTGAGGTGCCGCGTGCCTGGGCGCATCTGGAAATCGTGGCTGGATCACGCTCGCCCTCACCCCGGCCCTAAGCAGAGGGAGCGCGAAGAGTGTCATCAAGAATCCCGCATTGTCGGAGGACCATGCCGCTCAATCACGATGCCCTGAAACAGCCGGCTCGATGTGAACGGTCACGTCATTGATGCGATGCTGCGAGGCGAGCAATTGTTCCTTCACCAGATGAGCGATCTCATGGCCGCGACGCACGCTCAAGTCCCCGTCCACCACCACATGGATATCCAGCGCGAGATGCAGCCCGATCTTCCGGATGCGACACTTCTCGATGTCGATCAC
>CAMCCU010000075.1 GCA_945872975.1 Pedosphaera parvula Ellin514 | reverse complement strand
GCGTGGCGCGATCCGGTGCGGAACATCTGGCTGTTCGAGTTCGGCCTCATTGCCTGCGCGTTGGTAATTCCCTACGCACTGATCTTCGGAGCCGTCCGGGGAATTCCTATTTGGTGGCGGCTGATCGACTGCTCATTCGGCGTCTTCGGTGCGATACCGCTGTGGCTCTGCCGACGCGATGCCGCGCGCCTTGAAACCCGTCAGCGTCTGTTCACTTCCTGACCCGCTCCACGAACTTCCCCATCCGCTCCATCGCGGTCTGGAGCTGCTCCAGCGACGTCGCGAAGCAGCAGCGCAGGAATCCTTCGCCGCTCGGACCGAAGGCGCTGCCGGGCACGCACGCGACCTTTTCCTCCTGCAGCAGACGCACGGCGAAATCCTTCGAGCTGAGCCCGGTCGAGGTGATGTTCGGAAAGGCGTAGAACGAGCCGCGCGGCAGATGACACTTCAGGCCCATCTTGTTCAGCGCATCCACGATGAAGTTCCGGCGCAGCCGATACTGGTCGCGCATCTCGATGGTGTCCGGCTCGCCGAACTGGATCGCCTCGAGCGCGGCTTCCTGGCTGATGATGCTGGCGCAGAGCATCGAGTATTGATGGATCTTCATCATGGCCTCGATGAGCTCCACCGGACCGCACGCGTAGCCGATGCGGAAGCCGGTCATGGCATACGCCTTCGAGAAGCCGTGCAGGAAAATCGTGCGCTCCAGCATTCCCGGCAGCGACGCGATGCTGGTGTGATCGCCCTCGAAGGTCAGCTCCGAGTAAATCTCGTCCGTCATCACCAGCAGGTTGTGCTTGAGGACCACGTCCGCGATCTTCTGCAGCTCGGCGCGCGTCATCGTGCCGCCAGTCGGGTTCGTCGGGAAATTCAGCACGAGCATCTTGCTCTTCGGCGTGATGACTTTCTCGATGGCTTCCGCTGTCACAGCGAAACCATTCTCCGCCTTGCACGACACGGCCACGGGCACGCCGTGCGCGAGCGAGATGCCCGGCGCGTAGCTCACGTAGCACGGCTCGTGATAGATGATTTCGTCACCGGGATTGATGACCGCGCGGAACGCGATGTCCATCGCCTCACTCACACCGACGGCGATGATGATCTGGTTCTTCGGGTTGTAGGTGACGTTGAAATGCTTTTCGAGGCTGACGGCGATGGCTTCGCGCAGCTTGAGCAGGCCAAGGTTCGACGTGTAGCTGGTGCGGCCTTTTTCGAGAGCGAAGATGGCGGCCTCGCGGATGTGCCACGGGGTGACGAAATCTGGCTCACCCACGCCGAGCGAGATGACATCCTTCATTCCCTGCACGATGTCAAAAAAATCGCGGATGCCCGAGCGCGGGATGTTGCGCACGTTGGCGGCGATGAAAGTGTCCGGTTGAAACGGCTTGGTCATGCGGCGTGAAGGCTAGGGAATGGCACGGGGTGAAGACAAGCTTCAAGCACCCGCAAAGCGGTGGAGCTGACGGGAGCGCATAGCGGCGTCACAAACATACCCGTATTCATCGGCGGATGGGACGGGAGGATTACCGAAGATTCAGGGTCGGGAGTGGAATGAGTTCAGGACGAAGTGACGTCCGATGCGCTGGCTGTTCGCGATGGCTTGCGTGATGAACTCCTTGGCGCTCTCCACTGCATCGGTCAATCGCTCTCCGCGCGCCAGGTAAGCCGCGATGGCCGCCGAATAAGTGCAGCCCGTTCCATGCGTTGAAACCCCACGGACGAACAGCGCGGAGAGCAGCAGCTCGGTCTTACCGTCGTAGAAAATATCCACGGCATCGCGTGTGCCTTTGAGATGCCCACCTTTGACCAGCGCAGCGCAGCCGAAGCGCCGGACAATCTCTCGCGCGGCGGAGCGGAGACCTTCCTCGTCGCGAATCTTCACGCCGAGAAGCAGTTCCGCCTCATCCAGATTTGGCGTCACCAAGGTGGCGAGCGGCAGCAATTCATCGCACACGACGCGCACGGCCGAAGGCTTCAGCAGCGCCGCACCACTGGTGGCGATCATCACCGGATCGACAATGAGCGGCGGACGTTTCCCGTGCCCAAAGAACCCGGTGACGACACGAATAATCTCCCTGGAATAAAGCATCCCGGTCTTGCACGCGGCGGGAGGAAGTTCGGCAAACACAGCTTCCATCTGCTGGCGAACCATCTTAGTGCTCGCGGCCTGAACGCCGGTGACGCCACGGGGATTTTGCGCGGTCAGACAGGTGATCGCACTCGTGCCGTGGACACCGAGCGCGGCGAACGTCTTCAAGTCCGCCTGAATGCCCGCGCCGCCGCCGCAGTCCGAGCCGGCGATGGTGAGCGCGATGGGGAGGGAGGAACGCTTCGTCATGGGGGGAGACGTAAGGGTTAAAACGTGAAACGTAAAACGTAAAACGTGAGACGCGAGGTTTTCTAGCGCAGCCGATCCACCGTTTCGGGATTACGTTTTACGTTTCACGTTTTACCGCTCACCCCTCCCGCTCCGCCTTCCAATCCGGATACACGCTCTCATCGATTTGCCCGCGCTGGATGAGGTCATGCAGATCGCGAAGGATCGTCTTGCGCGAGACCTTAAACTCATCGGCAAGGTGCGTGATGTTCGGCTTCTCAGAAGCGCCGCGCAGTCGTTTGACGAGATCGTTCTGGCGAGAGAGACGTTCGGTGAAGCGCCGCTCCGGATCGTTGTGCTCGATCTTCTCGGCGCGTTCGAGCGAGCGCAACGTGCGCACCGCTTCGTCGAGACCGCATTCATCCAGCGCGCGATGCACAATGCTTCGCAGCTCCGCGACATCGACCGGCTTCTCGATGACATAATGCGCCGAGCGCGAGCCTTGCAGCGCATCGAGACGCCCTTTGATATCGAGCGTGCCTGAAATCATGATGATCGGCACGTGTGCTGCGGCGTCCTTGAGCCTGGGCAGGAAGTCGGTGCCGAACTCGCCGCCAGCCAGCACGTGGTCGAGCAGGATGACATCCGGGACTTGTCGCACGAGCTGCTCCAAGGCCGCGCTGCCGCTGGCCACGCAGGTGAGACGATAACCCCGCAGCGCCTTCGAGTAGAGGCGAAGCTGCGCGGGGTCATCCTCGACGATCAGGATGTTTGCCAGGGCACGGTCACTCATGGTTGCCGTCATTTGAGTTCATCGTAGATGGCTCCTCGCGTTTGAATAGTGTGCGAGCGGCGCACAGTCTGCATCCAGCGGTGCTCACACGCGCACCTCCGCCGCGACGGGGATGAAGACGCTGAACCGCGCGCCCGTTCCCAGCTTCCCCTCCACGGCAATGCCCAGGCCATCCTGCTCCGCCATCGCATAGACGGTAGACAGCCCCAGGCCGGTGCCTCGAATCGCGCCGCGATGCTTGGTGGTGAAGAACGGCTCGAAGATCCGGGGCAACACGTCCGGCGCGATGCCCGGCCCGGAGTCTTCGACGCTGAGTTCCAAATAAACCGGCGCAGCGTGCGGTCGCAACATCAGCATTTCCGGGAGCCGCTCGATTTGCCGCGCTTGAATCCGCAACGCACCGGCCTCCTCCATCGCTTCAGTGGCGTTGACGATCAGGTTCAGGAGAATCTGCTCCAGGCGGCTGCGCGAGCCTCGCACCAGCGACATGTCGCGATCCAACTCAAGCGTGAGCACGATGCCGCTGAGGAACTGCTTGCTGAGCAGCGCGACGGTGTCATCGACCAGTTCAGGCACGCCAAACGGGGTCTGCTCCCCTACCTCCTCCCGGCTGTAGCCGAGCATGGAGCGAACGAGCTTCTTGCCCTGTTGCACCGCATGATCGACTTCGCCGACGTTTTCCTGGATGTCCACGTCACCCTTGGCGGCTTCGCCAGTGAGCTGGTTCGACATGCGGATGACGCTGAGGAGGTTGTTGAAGTCATGCGCGATGCCGGCGGCGAGGGTGCCGAGCGCTTTCATCTTCTGGCTGTGAACGAGCTCCGTCTGCGCCATCGTGAGCTGACGCTTCTGCTCCTCGGCGAGCTGATCGACCTCCATGTAGGCCGCGAGCAACCGGCGCTGCCGTTGCCGGATGAACACCGCGCACACGAGGACCACCAGCACACCCACCGAGACGGGAAGGATCAGATTCGAAATCCAACGCTGGCCGAAATAAGTCGTCGCCAGTGCCGGCGAATTCACCGGAGCGGCGGGCGCATCAGGCGAAGCGGAATCCCAGTCCAGCCCCAGTCTGGCGAGGTGTGTTCGAATCAATTTCAAATCCCAGAGCTGGACGAGATCCTGCGCCGTCGCGATGGCGAGATGCCGATCATCAGCACTGAACGCTGGCCAGGTGACCACCTGAGGATCGGGCGGGATGAACGACGCGATGGGCTTCCATGAATCCGTGGCGAGCAGCTCCACGCGGTTCAATTGTTTAATCGCCACCATTGACCGACCATCACGACTGAACGCCGCGAGATTCGCCAGATCGCTGCCGCTTTCTCTGGGAACCTGATGCAACAACTTCCACGTGCCAGGCTCATAGATCCTGTAGTCACTCGCTCCAGCGCCGACCAGGTAACGACCGTCCGGACTGAAGTAGGCGGAGGTATTGCCATCCCGGAGGTCACGCAGCTTCGCCCCGGACACAGCGTCCCAGACAGTCATTCCCCAACCGTGAAAAGTTCCCGTGGCCACCCAGCGTTTGTCGGGGCTGATGGAGGAGAGCTTGGGAAGAATGGCCTTAGTGAAGCGAAGGACCTCACGCCGACTTTCCAGATCGAACAGCGCCGCCTCGGTCTGGCTCATCGGTATGACAAGCTGCTTGCGGTCGGAGCTCAACGTGCCGGATTCGATGTGGTTGAAGTTGGTCAGCGAAATCAACTCCCGTTTGCCCAGGCGCAATTCGCCCGCTCCATTCGAGGTTATTGAACCGACCGAGATCGGCCAATACGCTATGCGATGCGTGCTGGTGGTGAGAAGGTTGGTGCCGTCCGGAAGAAAGTAAGCGGTGCGAGATTGACTCATCGGCTGGAAGAGCGCCCGCCGCCCGCCCTCCACTTCGAAGAAGCTCACACCGTCGTCCTTGGTGGCCGCGAGCCAGCGGCCGTCCGCACTAAAATCCGCATGCCAGACGTTGATCGCGGTCCCAGTAGCACAATCGAGCGTCGCAAGGCCCACCGGTCGAATTACCCGCCAGATCCGCCAGCCCGTTTGCGTATTGAACAAGACCCGATCGCCATCCGGACTGAACTGAACGGCAAACCCGTGCCCGGTGGTTAACAACAACTGACCGGTGCGTGGATCCCAAACCTTGGTTGAGCCATCGTAGGAGGTGGAGAGCAAGAGGTCGCCCTCTGGATTAAAGAAGATGTGATTGGACGCATCTTGATGCGCCTGGAGGCGGCGCGATCGTTTCGTGAACAGATTCCACACCCGGACTTCGCCCGAACCTTCGCTCGCCGCAAGCAAATGGCCGCTCCACGCCACGGACCAAATATCGCGATCCGTTTCAAACGGCTCGGATTGATCGCCGATCTTCCAGTTCCACACATGCAACTTGTTCTTCACCACGATCGCGACCCGATCTCCGGTGGAATCGAAGGCGCCCATCGCCGGCCTTCCGCCCGGCTTAAAGGATCCCAGCTCGCGGCCAGACGCAGCCTCCAGAATACGCACCGAGTCATCGATCATCAGGGCAAGCAGCACATCGCGGGTCGGGCTGAAGCGCGCCCACGTCACGCCGCTCATCACGCAGGCGTTGGTGCGCGTCTCCAAATCCCAAACCACCAGCCGACGATTCGCGTGAACCACAGAGAGCCGCCGTCCGTCGGCCGAGAACGAAGCGCCGTGAACCGTCCCGTTTGTTCCGCGCAGCAGAAAGGAGTTCGTCCGCTCATTGACGCGGCTGATGCGCACCGTGCCGGCACCATCCGATTCGAAGAACCGTTCCAGACGCGGATCGATGATGGAGTGGCCGATATTCGGCACATTGGTCCAGGCGAGGGAGGTGGGCTCGAAATCCAGCATCGCCAGGTGAGCGATGGCTTCGTTGCGCAATTCAACGGATGGACGAATCGCGGCGGCGGCGGCGATCGCTTCGAGGCCCGACGCCTTGCTTCCGACGACGCGACTGAGCCGGCCGGCCTGAGCCTGGGCGAGATACGATTTCCAAAGCTCCTCGCGTCCACGGTCGTTCGCCTCGCGCGCCAGCTCAGTCTGTCGCGCAGCCCGGAATGCGCCCACTGCGGCTGCGACGGCGAGCGCGATGGTGACGAGCACCACGGCCACACCCGCCGTGTTGACGCGCGACAAGCTCCGCCGAATCTCCTCGCGACGCCGCTGGAGTTCCGTTTCGACAGGTTTGTTGATGAGCGACGGCATGGCCGTTTTGAAGTGCTAAACGGCTTTACTCTAAAACAAATCTGCGGCGATGGAAACGAGGAAGCAGGTCCAATCGCGCTAGATCAATCCCTGTTTCAAGCGTCACGGTTTGCGCAACCGGTAGAAGCGCGCGGCAGTGGACGCCGGAATGGCAGCCGGGTTCGTGCTCCCGCTCACTACATCGGTCCAGCTCACAGCAGACAGATTGCTGCTCCCCTGGAGCACGAACCCTGGAGGGCTTGGCGTCCAAGAAATGATGGCGTTGGGGCCCGAGCGCATGATGAACAACTTCGGCACGCCCGGGAGCGCGACGGCTTCAATGCTCCAAAACCCGCCGGACAGAGAATAGTTCCCTCCCGACATTGTCCCCGCATCGGGCTGCCCAATTGTAGCGCTCAGAGAATACGCGCCACCCGCACTCGTGCCACCTCCGCCGTCGATCGTGGACCAGTCGATCGAATAGTTTTGAGAGAATGCGACCTCTCCACAAGTGCAGGCACCACCAACGGCAATAAGAATCTTCAAGATGAGTTTCATAATAATTGCTCCTTTCATGGACGACCAATCGCGACTGTGCCGCGGTCTGTCGCAAGGGTGATGGGCTTGGTGATGCGCATCGTTTCCTTGTAGTTGCCGGCCTTGATCTGGATGCGGTCACCATCCGATGTACCACAGTCGAGAGCTTCCTTTACGGTCTTGAATCCCCCGATGCAGATCTGGACCGGCGCTGGATCGACCGGTGGCCACGGCCAGTCTGAGGGATAACCCGGCGGTGGATTCGGGAAGATGTTCAAATTCGGAGGCCAGGACCAGTCGCCCGGATAGCCCGGTGGCCTGGGCGGAAATGGAGGATCGACGCTGAAGTTCTCGCAGTTTCGGCGCAGGAACAATTCAGGTGAGGGCGGGCGCATTGCGAGTTCGTCCATGTACCACGAGACCGGGCCGGGCAGTCCCTCGGCAAGTTCACGCACGCGTGCATCGACCGAGCAGGGCGAAATGCCGGTGCCGCCGCTGTTCACGAAGACACTGCGACCGGAGGTCGCGTTGCGCCGCTGGAAGTTCGAGGAGTCCACGACGATTTCCCACTGGTCGTGGGTCAGGCGGTGCAGGCGGTTGCTATTGTCGTTATTGTGGTAGGACATGATGTTCTCCCAGACATCATCGACCTTCCGCTTTTGTCCGCCCGAAAGAAGCGAGTATATCCGGCCGAAGTTCTGAACGGCGACGTCGTTGATGGTCCAGCACTGTCTATCGAGCACCGTATCGGCGATGTCGTCGTCAACGGAACCGCTTTTGCACTCGTCCGATCCCTCGGTGCACATGCCGCACGAGCCCTGGGTATGAGGGAGACCAAGGGCGTGACCAAGCTCGTGGAAGATGAGGGACCAGTAGCCGCTCGCCCCGGACATCACGACATCGCCCAGCAGCGGCAGATGAGGCCCGGCCACACCGGAGCTGCTGTTGTTCACGTACACGTTCAAGGCATTGTTTCGATACGCGTAAACAGAGGGATTGGCCTTGGCCGCAATTTCCAGTCTTGTGCGATTGGTGCCGTTGCGCGCGTTCTCGTCGTACCACTGGCTCACACCGGTCAGTTCGACGACTTCGGTCAAATCAAAACGAAAACCCCAGCCCATGCGGTCGAGGAGGACATTGTATTCCGCGAACTCCTCCCGAATGCGTTCGGGCGTGCTGTAGTTGAAGCGATTCGTTGCCGTGGGATTGTTCCCCTGGCTGTCGAGGATGATTTTCACCGACACGCGCCATGTCAGCGCGGCGCTCGCGGGAAGGGCGAGGATCGCCAGCAGGCAGGCGAGAAGCGGCCAGCGGGTTTTGGAGTAAGTCTTCATGGAGGTGGCTCCTGCAAATAGATTACTGAAGGCTCACCAGCACGAGCACGAGTCCCTTGCCATCCTTCAAGCCGGTCATGGCCTTGCCGAGCACGGCACCGGAACGGCGGTCCGAGTCGGAGGCGCGCATGACATGGCCAGGCGTGCCGGAGGTCGTCAGCAAATCACCGGGCTTGATGGCGCCCGCCGTCGCGTCCGCCAGCGCGTACACGCGTCCGGTCAGGGCGACGTTCTGGCCGCCTTCGATCTTTCCTTGCTGATGCAAGGCGAGGCCAGGCTGAACGCCGTTCGCGCCGCTGATGATGCCGGCGACCCGAGTATCATACGGCTCGTGGCTCATCTTCAACCGACCGGGGTTCTCCTCGTCAATCACGACGACGGCCCCCTTTGGCAATTCATCGGCATGCGACATCTGGAACGGCTCCGCGATGTCTGCGCCGCCGGTGATTTCGAGCACCTTCACCGTGGCGACGCCGGTGCCGCTGAGAGTGATGGTCGGTGCGCCGTTGGCGTCGCGCACGTCGATCTTGCCCACGCGTGTTCCATCGAATGACGGGAAGACTTCCAGCGTATTGCGCAAACGCATGGTGCCCGGAATGCCGCCACCAGTCAGATTGATGGTCGGCACGAGATCGCTGATGACTTGGAAGCTTCCGTTGCCAGTGTTCACGTCCAGCAATCCTCCCGGCGCCGTGGTGTTGATGCCAACGTTGCCGTTGTTCGCGATGCTGAGACGCTTTTGAAATCCCGTGTAGAAATCGAGCCCGTAACGATTCACTCCATTGGTGCCGCGTACGGAGGCAACGGCCTCGCCGCTGCCAGGGCCAAAGATCAGGCCTGGGCGGCTATTGCCGTCGCTAAGGCCATCGTCGTCCACCACGATGCTCTGGCGCACGTAAAGGTCGCCATTGTCGCTCAGAAGCATTTGCCGCCTGCCGCCGAACCCGGGCAGCCCGGAGGCGTTGGTGTGCGAGCCACCCAGAAACCAGGCGAAGTTACCATCGCTGCGCTGGTAGAGGGTATTGTTCTGCACACCCATCCCGTAAACCGTCCCCCAGAGATTGAGCATCTGGCGGGTGGCGGAGCCGAATCCCAGACTGCCTCCGACATTGGCGCTGTTCCGCACATTGAGGGAGGCGGCGTCGAGGTGATTGCTAACCCAGATATTGCCGTTGAAGTCCCACGCCAGGGCGACGCTATCCGGCCCGCTGACACCGAGCGCTCCACCGTTGAAGCCATAGACGAACGGGCCATCCACGCCACGTCCCGATGCAGTGGAACGATAGCCGATGCCATGATTGCGATCCGTTCCGGGACGCAGCCAGAGATCGAAATCATTCAAACGCAACGTGCCTTCCAGATCCAGCTTCGCATCCAACGGAGAGGCTGTGCCGATACCGAGACTGCCCGAGCCGTTGAGATTCAGGTTGCCCGAAAATGTCTGGTTGGCATTCAGTTTCGGAACATTCGCGGAAAGTTGCGCATCCGGAAGATTGCCCGTGATGTTGCCCGCCATCACCGCGTAAGGCGCAGCTGTCACCGGCTGGCGCGGGGATAGAACCGTGTGCGCGACGGCACTGCCATTTGTTCGCACGCCAATCTGCACCCAGCGCGCCGCGCCGTTGAAGACGCCCAATCCGAAATCCAGCCGCACCGTAAACAAACCATTCGTCACCCCCACGGGCACGAGCGTCAGCGGTCCCGCAATCTGCGAACCCGCCGTAGCTGCGTCTTGCAGCGTAAAGCGCAGGTCATAGTGGCCGGTGGCGGGAGCTGCCCCGTCATTGAGCCGGCCTTGGAAGGTGAACGCAGTGCCTTGCGCGAGCGCTTCGAGCGCGACAAGTCCTGCGAAAAGGAGGGAGAGCAGTGTGATCTTCATAGTTTCGGGATAGTTTGGATTTGCGTGCTTGGTTCTACCCGTGCGATCGATGGCTCGCACTGTGCGAGTCGCGCACAGTGCCAAATCGCGGCAACTTTGGATTCTTGGCCAAGCGCCGCGGTTGACAGGTGAAACAAGACAGGCACAGCCTGCGGCATGTCTCGAATGATTACCGGCGCTGGGCGTGTGCGGATTGGCGAGGACACCGTGCAGTTGAAGTTCACCGTTCCCGAGGATGCCTGCCCGCCAGAGGCTCTCCTCCCCGATGTCCAGGCGCTTGCGAGCCAGGTTGCAGCGCTGGCGGAAGAACGAGTCCGAAGGGTCGGACGGCGGATCTCGTGCAAAGCCGGCTGTGGCGCGTGCTGCCGACAGATGGTCCCGATCTCACCTGCGGAGGCACGGCATCTCGCGGCTCTGGTGGACGCCTTGCCGCCGGAGCGGGCCGCGGAAATTCGCAAACGGTTCAACGAGGCACTGGCGACGATTGAGGCGGCAAGCCTGCCCTCCCGTGGCAATCCAGATACCGAGAAGCCTGCCTATCGCGAGTTTGGTTTGTCGTACTTCCGGATGGGCGTGGCGTGTCCGTTTCTCGAAAAGGAATCCTGCTCCATTCATCGCGACCGGCCGCTCGTCTGCCGGGAATATCTCGTGACCTCACCTCCCGCCGCCTGCGCTGAGCCGGGCTCCGGCCAAATACGCCAGGTCAACATCCCCGTCACCGTCTGGTCCGTGTTCGGGCGCAGCGTTTCTGCCGACGGGAGTCTGGAGTGGATGCCACTGGTCGAGGCCCTGCGCTATGCGGCATCCGACACTAAAGCAGACCGCGGCAAAACCGGACCTGAACGAGTCGCGGCGTTGCTGCGGGAGCTGGAACGATGATTTTGGATCTGTCGGTAGTACTCAGTCGATTTCTTCGACGCGCAGGAGCAGCGCGGGCATGGCTGACGGCACGAACTGGCTGGAATCTCCGTCCGCTTCAGCCGTGAATTCGAGCAACGTCTGCCACGGCTGACCAGCGGACGGACTGGACAGGATGCGATACCGATGCCCCTTCTCGACCGGGCATGTGACCATCAGCCCGGGCACTCCGGCCGCGCGGCTAATGGTTGCGCGAAACGGACGACGCGTCTTCAGGCTGCCTTCCCCGCTCACGCCATCATACAGCGCAGTCAGGCCCCCTGTGTTACCTCCAGCATCATCGACCGCGAGGCAGGCCCACTCGATTTTCGTGAAGTTGAGGGAGACCTGCTCTGAGGGTGCTGGGTCACCGGGATTGCTGGAGAATCCCTGATTGTAGGACGAAATCTTCACATCTTCCAACGTGATGCGATACCGGGTCGCCGGCGGAGTCGTTGGCACAAAGGAGATGGATACGCGGCGCCGGATGTCGCCGTTGGCACACGTCTCCATCAACTTTGGAGACATGCGGTCCGGTGCCTTGCCCACCGCGCACGCGAGATCCGTGCGGCCGGGCGTCGGAGATCCCGGGACGCCAGCACGCGACATCATGCCGCTGACAGACGTCAGTCGGGACCAACCTTTGAAAGGCCCCGCGGTCAACTCGCCGGGAATGCCCTCGATCTTGATGTACCAATCATCCGCGCGCGATGCCTCCGGCAGAAGCAAAACGATCAGGCCGAGCAGGAACAGCCAGCGTCGGCACATCGTTCGCGGGTTAATATGAGCGCTCATAACAGCGTATCAGTTGACGGACTGTTACGGAGTGGCTACGGGCGGATGCACAGCCGTGCCGGAGGTCACCGAGCCGTCATCCGCCGTATACTGAACAGCGATGGAATTGAAGTAGAGCGAGATCGACTCCGAAGGCGCTGCGTCCACGCCACCGGCGGCTCCTGAACCCTGCCCGACCTGCGAAAACGAACTGACCAGGCAATCCGAGAGCGTGATGACATAGTAGTCCTGTTGTTGTTCCGTGCCCTGTTTGCGCACGAACAACTTGGCGCTCTTGATGTGCTGCCCGGTGGCGCAGGCCATGATGAGCTGGGGCGAAGCCTTGCTCAGCTTCGTGGTAAAGCTGAAATCCTGGATGTTGACCTTGCCGGATCCACCGCCACCGCCCGCTGTCGTTGTACCCGAGTTGCTCATGCCCCAACTGAAGGATTCAATTTCAATGGTGCCACGATGGCGATCGTCGGAGCTCTCACCCTTGATGCCATCGATCTCAAGAAGGTAATCAGAGGCAGCAGTAAGTGAACCGGCGAACAAGATCGTGGAAAAGAGGGCGAGGATCAGTGAGCGTTTCATAATAAGAATTCAGATAATGGTGTTGAGTTAGGGACATCGCAGCCGCGTTGGCTGCGGATGTGTTGCTTGTTTAGGTAAGGGTTTAGGTGTTTTCGTTCAGAGCACCCACGTCTTCCACATATGGGAATGGACGGGAATGCGCAGGGTCTGTGTGAATGCTCACACCAATACCGAAAACCGACCCAAACGTCAATAAAGCAGTCCCGCCAAATCGCCTCCAAAACCCGGAACCAGCAAGCCAATCATTCATCATGAAAGTGAAGCAACGCCCGCTTTGACGACATGAGCTTTACCCGGTTGACTGGTCGAAAGATTGCCCGTGAATATCTCAATCATCATACCAGCGTTCAACGAGGAGAAGCTGATCCCTGACACGCTGGAACGCATCGCCGCCGCGTCATCGGCCTTCGGCGAACTCGGCTGGACAGTCGAAACCATCGTCTGCGACAACAACTCGACCGATCGCACGGCAGAGCTCGCGCGCAGCGGGGGAGCAAAAGTCGTCTTCGAGCCCATCAACCAAATCAGCCGCGCCCGGAACGCCGGCGCAGCAGTGGCAACGGGTGAATGGTTGATCTTCGTGGATGCGGATTCGCATCCAAGCCGTGGGCTGTTCGGGAATGTCGCGAAGGTGATTCAAGCCGGGCGCGTTCTCGCCGGTGGCAGCACCATTGCCATTACAGAGAAGTATCTGGTGGCGCGAATGGCCGTTGGCGGATGGAATCTCCTCAGCCGCCTCCGGCGCTGGGCGGCAGGATCGTTCATCTTCTGCGAAGCGACCGCGTTCCGGGAGATTGGCGGATTCAGCACCGAACTGTTCGTCAGCGAAGAAATCGACCTCTCCAAGCGACTGCAACAACTCGGACGCCAGCGGGGCAAACGAATGACCATCCTGCATCGCCATCCCATCGTGACGTCCGTCCGCAAAATGCACCTCTACACGCTGCGGGAGCACTTGAGCTTCCTGAGGCGGCTCGTGGTCCAACGCGGGCGGCCCATGAAGAGCCGGGAGGAATGCGCGATATGGTACGATGGACGAAGGTGAGAGGAGGCGTAACGCGTGAAACGTAAAACGTAATCAAGAGCCGCGCTGTTTACGTTTCACGCTTTACGTTTTACGCCCACGCCCCACCCCTCACTGCACAACCTTCAGCTCCCGCAGCGCGTTGATCATGAACTGCGACGCGACCGCCGCGAGCAACAAGCCCATGATGCGCGTCGTTATCTTCATCGCGATGGGATTCAGCCACTGCGCGCCTTTCGCGGAGAGACGGAGGATGAAATAAGTCGCGGCCGAGACGGCGAAGATGCAGCCGCACAACGCGATGTCCTGCGCGATGCCGTCCGCCTGATTGTGGAGGAGGATGACCGTCGAGATGGCACCCGGCCCGGACAGCATCGGGATCGCCAGCGGCGTGATGGCGATGTCCATCTTCTGCGCGGCGGCTTCCGTTTCCTCGCGAGTCTCCTGCACGCGCGAACGTTGCGCCTTGAGCATGTCGAGCGCGACGAGCAGCAGGATGATGCTGCCCGCGATCTGAAACGCCGGAAGAGTGATGCCGACGAACTTGAAGATCCATTTCCCCAACAGCGCGAAGGCCAGCAGCACCCCCGCCATGACGAAGCTGGCCATGCGCGCCATGCGCTCGCGCTGTTGCGGAGTGTCGTTAGGTGTGATGGCAAGGAAGCCCGGCACGACGGCGATCGGATCAACGATCACGAAGAGCGATCCGAAGGCGAGCAGGGTGAACTCGATGAGCGGCGTCATGCGGAGCAAGGCGCGAGGATGGCGTCCTTCATGCCGTGGATGATCTTCTTGTCCGCCGGGCAAATGGTTGCGAGCACCCCACCGAGCTGGGGACGGGCGGCATCATTTTCGCCCACGACAAAATAGTAAGGACACAGACGCACACGCCCCGGCATCGGCACAAGCTGGCTGGTGCCAAAGTCGAAATACGACGATTCCACCACGCGCGGCTTGTGGTAACGCTGAAGCACGAACGGAGAACGTCCCCACGCCGCCAGCGCCTTGTCCACGGCCACGCTCCAATCCGCCGTCGAAAGATCGCTGCCGAGATAAACGCCGCGGGCGCCCCATGCCTCCTCGGAGTATCCGGAAACCTTCAGGATCAAATCACGTTCGCGCTGCGACATCGCCTTGAGCTGCTGCCAGTCAGTCAGGTTCAACTCCGGAATCGCGCCGTGTGGCGGAAGAGGTGTCGGATCCACAACCCAGGTGTAGGGGACAGCCTTTAGCAGACGATTGAGGAAGCCCTCGCCCAGTTCCTGCCGCCAGAAGCCGCGCAGGTTCCGGTTCCACAGCAGCGCGAGCAGCAGCTTCTCCTCGAAGATGGGTTTCGGCGGCGGCGTCAGGCGCAACTTCTTTTCCGCGGCGAGGGAGAAGATTTGTTTCGCGCTCTGGACGTTTGCGAGGTCGAACAACTCGAAGAACCGATAGAC
>CAMCCU010000074.1 GCA_945872975.1 Pedosphaera parvula Ellin514 | reverse complement strand
AATATCACTGATGGCGTCACGAACGTCGTCGCAAAGACCAACACGCCGACTCCGATCGTCACGCTAGCGGATGCCGGTGCGGTGCGAGTTGCGCTTGGCGGGAAGGTCGAGGAGGCGAAGGTGGAGTTTCGTATGCCCGCGGGCCGCCTCGCCGCGTTGCGACTGGAACGGCTGGCGGATGCGAAAGCGCCGTCGCTGCGGCTCTCTGTGGTGCTCAAGCACAAGGACAAGGAAACGAAGGTGAGCTTCTACCGCGCTGACGCCGATCACAAGGAGCCGCGCTACGCGAATGGCGAGGAGGTGATTGGCATCCTGAGTGGCTGGAAGCCATCGACGGTTCACACGTCGGAGACGCAGACCGCCGTGTGGCTGACCTCGCCGCCGCTGGAAGTGAAGAGTGGCGACACGCTGATGGTGACGTTGAAGAGTTCCGGCCCACTGACGGCTCGTCTCGCGGCGTCACCATTCGCGGCAAATGATCCTCTTCATGCGGGTGCTGACGCGGAATCCCGCGCCGCGCTTGAGCTGGCGCCGGAAGGACGGAATACGTCGCAACGCGAACTGCTGGCCGAGCATTACTTGCTCAGCACTCAAGCGGACAAAGACGCCTTCTCCCAGTTCAAGAAGTTGCAGGAAGACTTTCTCGAATGTCGCAGCGGCCGCGCTCATACCATGATCACCGTGGCGCAGGATCCATACACGATGCGCGTGCTGCCGCGGGGCAACTGGCAGAACGAGAGCGGCGACATCGTGAAGCCGGAAGTGCCGCACTTCCTGCCGCAGCCGAAGGGCGAGGCTGCGCGGCTCACTCGCCTCGATCTCGCGCGCTGGTTGACCTCACGAGAGAACCCGCTGACGGCGCGCGTCTTCATGAACAGGATGTGGCGGCAATTCTTCGGCACTGGCATCAGCGCGGCGATCGATGATGTCGGCGCGCAAGGCGAATGGCCGTCCCATGCCGCGTTGCTGGACTGGCTGGCGGTGGAGTTCATGGAAAGCGGCTGGAACGTGAAGCACATGGTGAAGACCATCGTGATGTCCGGCACTTACCGGCAGGACTCCAACCTCCGCCTTGAGCTGAAGGATCTCGATCCGCAGAACCGCTGGCTCGCGTCGCAAAACCCGCGCCGCCTCGAAGCCGAGTTCGTCCGCGACAACGCGCTCTTCGCTGCCGGCCTGCTGAATCTCGACATCGGCGGGCCGAGTGCGCGGCCTTATCAACCTGCGGGCTATTACTCGAACCTCCAGTTCCCCGACCGCGACTACGTGAATCAGGACGACGTTCGACAGTATCGACGCGGCGTTTACATGCACTGGCAGCGGACGTTCCTGCATCCGATGCTGGCGAACTTCGACGCTCCTTCCCGGGAGGAATGCACCGCCAATCGCGCCGTCTCGAACACGCCGCAGCAGGCGCTGACGTTGCTGAACGACCTGACCTTTGTGGAGGCCGCGAGGGGCTTTGCCGAGAGGCTCCTCGCCGCAAAATCCTCTTCCGACAAATCCCGTATCGCGCTCAGCTTCCAGCAGATGCTCGGGCGCGCGCCGAGGTCGAAGGAAGCATCGTCGCTCGTGAAGTTTCTCGGCGAGCAGCGTGACTACTATAAGGCAAACCCTGATGAAGTGGCCAAGCTACTGAAGGTCGGCCTGCGTCCCGCCGCTGACAGGGTTGATCCGGTTGAACTCGCGGCGTGGACCCAACTGTGCCGCGTGATGTTGAACCTGCACGAGAGCGTGACCCGTTACTGAATGAGAAACACCAAACACCAAGATCCAAAAACCAAAGAAACACCAAGCCCTAAACACCAACGGGCCTCGGTGGTTTATTCAGTTTCGGACTCCAGCGGTTCAGCGCCATGGGAGTTGAACGAAGGATCTGAGGTGCCTGGTCGGACCCTGCATCCTTTCGACCTTGAGGAGCGCACTGCCCGGTTCGGCGAACGAATTATTCGTTTCATTAAGAAGATTCCACGCGGGCCGCAGCATCCAGAAAACAACCGGTTGGTGGATCAATTGGTGGGCGCGGGGACAAGCGTTGGCGCCAATTACTGCGAGGCGAACGATTCGTTCTCGAAGAAAGATTTCAAATTCGCCATCAAGCGCTGCATCAAGGAAGCGAAGGAGACCCGATTCTTCCTCCGCATGGCGTCGGCATCAGAACCTTCGTTGACCGACGAAGCGCGGGAACTCTATCGAGAGGGAACCGAGCTCGTCCGCATCTTCGCCCCCATGCACAGCAAATGAAGTCTCACTCGTTTACCAATCGCCTCACCGTCCGAAGCTCCGCATTGGATCTTGGGATTTGGTGCTTCTTTGGTTTTTGGATCTTGGTGTTTGGTTTTTATCTCCCCCCTTTGCCATGAACTCATTCGATCCCACCTCCTTCGCGCTGAGCGTCAATCGCCGGACGTTCCTGCAAAGATCCGCGTTCGGTCTCGGCGCGATGGCTTTCGCCGGCCTCATGGACTCGAAGCTGTTCGGCAGCGCAGGCGCGGCCGCAGCGAACGAACGATGGAAGGGCGTGCTCAATCCGCCGCACTTTCCGATCAAGGCCAAGCGCGTGATTCATCTCTGCATGGCGGGCGGGCCGTCGCACCTGGAGACGTTTGATTGGAAGCCGGAATTGAAGCGGCTTGACGGAAAGCCGTTTCCCGAATCGTTCACCAAAGGCCAGCAGCTCGCGCAGCTTCAGAACACGGAGCTGAAGGCGCGCGGCGCGTTCACCGAGTTTAAGAAATGCGGCAAGGCGGGCATCGAAATCTCAAATCAGTTCCCGCACATCCAGACGGTCGCGGACGACTTGTGCGTCATCCGCTCGATGCAAACGGAGCAGATCAATCACGACCCGGCGCACGCGTTCATGAACACCGGGTCCATCATCAAGGGCCGGCCGAGCATGGGCTCGTGGCTCCTCTATGGTCTGGGCGCGGAGACGGACAGTCTGCCGGGCTTCATCGTCTTCACGTCGCAGGGCAAGTCCGGCGCGCAACCGGTCTCCGCGCGGCAATGGTCGAGCGGACTGCTGCCGAGCAAGTTTCAAGGCATCCAGTTCCAGTCGAAGGGCGACGCGGTGCATTACGTCGGCAATCCCGATGGCGTCTGCCAGAGCACGCAGCGTCAGGTGGTGGAGGAGATCAATCGCTTGAACGGGATGCTTGCGACGGAACGGGTCGATCCGGAAATCGCCACGCGCATCGCGCAATACGAGATGGCGTTTCGCATGCAAACGTCCGTGCCGGAGCTGACCGACTTCCGCAACGAGCCGCAGCACATCCTCGACAGCTATGGCATCAAGCAGCCGGGCGACGGCAGTTTCGCCTCGAACTGCCTCATGGCGCGCCGGCTCGCCGAGCGTGGCGTGCGGATGATTCAGCTCTACCATCGCGCGTGGGATCATCACGGCAACATCGAGAAGGACATGCCGGTGTCCGCCAAGGACGTGGACCAGCCGACCGCGGCGCTGATCAAGGATCTCAAGCAACGCGGCTTGCTGGAAGACACGCTCATCCTCTGGGGCGGCGAATTCGGGCGCACGCCGATGGGACAGGGCAGCGGACGCGATCATCACATCCTCGCGTTCTCGATCTTCATGGCCGGCGGCGGCGTGAAGCCCGGCATCGCCTACGGCAACACGGACGAGCTTGGCTATCGTTCGGTCGAGGACGTGGTGAACGTCCACGATCTTCATGCGACGATGCTTCACCTGCTCGGCATCGATCACAAACGGCTCACGGTGAAATACCAGGGCCTTGACGCGCGGCTGACGGGTATTGCCGGGGAGTTGGTGAAGGGGATTTTGGCGTGAGGAGTCTCGTCCCGGCGGGACAAATTTGAGCTGGAATATCGAGGCCTAGATGATGGACAAAGAGACTCCATATAGCTGGCGGGAGGATCTAAAGAGGTTTGCAATGATGATCACTCACATCGCACCGATGTGGATCGTCGCCCTAATCGCCTTGATCGCGGTGCTTGGACTGAATCTCTTCTCCGAGTTTCGACGATGGGTCAAACCCCAAAATACGGTCGTCATCTACGCTGCCCAAGATCAAGTTTACGCCGAGCCCATCTTGAAGGAATTCGAGACGCAGACGGGCATCAAGGTCCGCGCCATCTACGACAGTGAAGCGACGAAGACGGTGGCCATCGCGAACCGGTTGCTTGCCGAGCGCAGCCATCCTCAGTGCGACATTTATTGGGGCAACGAGGAACTGCGCACCCGCCAGCTCGCGGCGCAGAATGTCTTCCGCGAAACGAACGGCTGGGCGGCCTTCGGCTATCGCAGCCGGCGTATCGCGGTATCGTCCGTAACGAATGCGACGCTGACACCGCAGTCGCTACTCGACCTCACGAACACCGCTTATCGCGGTCAGGTGGCGCTCGCCTATCCGCTCTTCGGCAGCACGGCGACGCATCTGCTAGCGCTGCGTCAACACTGGGGCGCGACGGCGTGGGAGACTTGGTGTCGCGCGCTCGCGGCGAACAAGCCGTTCCTCGTGGATGGGAATTCTGTCGCCGCACGCATGGTGGCGAAAGGCCAGGTGGCTGTCGCGCTCACGGACTCGGACGACATTGCAGCAGAGATGCGTGAGGGAGGAAAGCTGCAGCAGATGCCGCTGACCAACGAGAGCCTGCTGCTTCCAAACACCGTCGCGGTGATTCGCGGTGCGCCCCATTCGCCGGCTGCGCAACGGCTGTTCGAGTATCTCCAGAGCCGCGCGGTGATGGGGAAACTTGTACAGGCCGGCGCTCTGGAAGGCGCTTCCGCTGCGGAGGTGCCGGTCGCAACGCTCAAGCCGGATTGGGACGCGCTGTTGCGCGACTTGGATGCCGGTACGAAGCAACTTCAGAGTCTGTTCTTGAGGTGAGTCGGGGTCTCAACCGGAGACAATATCGCGGTTGCCACTCATCGGGGGATGTTTACCCTGCTGCTCATGACCACCCCATCCTTTCGCGTGACGCACCGCTGTGTTTTCGTTCTCCATCTTCTGATTGTGGTCGGTCAGATCCCGCTTCCGCTTGCCGTCCGGGGCGCGTCCACCGGAGGAACGGATTGGCCGCAGTTTCGTGGACCCGGTGCGATGGGCCGCAGCGAGGCCAAGGGGCTGCCCCTGACGTGGGGCGACGAGAAGAACGTGGTTTGGAAGGCCGCGCTGCCGGGGCCAGGTGCATCCAGTCCCATCGTTCTTGGCGACCGCATCTTCATCACGTGCTTCACCGGCTTCGCCACGTCGTCGCGCGAGCCGGGCGAGATGACCAGTCTCAAGCGCCACCTGCTGTGCCTGAATCTTGCCGACGGGAAAGTCATTTGGGACGCGGCGGTGCCCGCGGAGATGCCGGAGCAGGATCGGATTCGCGAAGGACACGGTTACGCCTCCAGCACGCCGGTCGCCGACGCCGTTCGGATCTACGCGTTCTTCGGAAAATCCGGCGTGTTCGCGTTTGATCACAGCGGCAGACAGGTTTGGAAAACCAAGGTGGGCGATAAACTCAACGGCTGGGGTTCGGCGACGTCGCCGGTGCTTTACAAGGATTTGCTGCTCGTCAACGCCAGCATCGAGAGCGATTCACTCGTGGCGCTGGACAGGAAGACCGGCAAGGAAGTCTGGCGCGCCGCTGTCGGCAATGAGTCCTGGCATGCGCCCGTTTTCGTTGCTGCGCCGGACGGCACCACGGAAGTGGTGGCGGCAAAGAACGGGCGCGTGCTCGGCTTTAATCCCGAAACGGGTGAGGCGCTGTGGAATGTGAAGACCGGCATTCCTTGGTACATGTGTCCGACGCCGGTCGTGCAGGACGGGATCGTTTACGTCATCGGCGGCCGCACGCCCAACGGCGCGCTGGCCATTCGCGCTGGAGGGCGTGGCGACGTGACCGGCAGCCATGTCGTCTGGAAGCTCAATAAGGGATCCAACGTTCCCTCGCCGATCCTGCACGACGGTCACCTCTACTTCGCACATGAGAATCTCGGCATCGTTTACTGCGTGAACGCGAAGTCGGGAGAGGTCGTCTTCGAGGAACGCCTCGAACCGTCGCCGGGCCAGATTTATGCGTCGCCGGTCGCGGGCGATGGGCGGATTTACTTTACCGGACGCGGCGGCCACACCGTTGTCATCGCTGCCAGCCCGAAGTTCGAGAAACTGGCGGAGAGCACGCTGGAATCGAATCGCGGCGTGTTCAATTCCAGTCCCGCCATCAGCGGGAATCGTATCTTACTCCGCTCGAACCGCGCGCTTTACTGCCTCGGTGAAAAGTAATCAGGCGGCGGTTTCCCATCTGCAGTCAGGCTATTCGGTTGAAAGAGTGAGGTAATTGATGGCAGCGGGCAGTGCTGCGGGGCCGCTCTTGTCGAACACGGATAACCGGGCTGCCTGGTTCTGGTAACGCGGCTTCAACATCGGCGCATCGCTCGATTCGCCGGCCAGCCAGAGTTTCCCCGGAGCGCCGGCGGCGAGCATCGCAACCATGTCGCCGTACTTTGCTCCGCCGGGGAGGAAGTCCGGGCTGTGCAGGTCGAGCACCTTGCCGAAGCGGAAGCCTTGCGTGTCGATGACGGCGCGGTCGATGGCTTCACCACACAACGCGCGCGCCGCGGCTGCCCACGCCCCGCCGCCATTCAGCCCAACGAGATCAACGCGCTTGCTCGGACGCTCGTGAGTCTTGATGAACTTCACCACCGACAGCACGTCATGCACACGCTGCGCGAACACGGCGTGGTTGTAGCCGAATGTATACGGCGCAGCTTCGCGGGGATTCTTCACCCGCGGCGTCTTGCTGAGATTCTTGCCGCTGGCGAGAAACTCGCCTTGGTGGAGCAAGTCCACTCCCATCACGGTCGATCCAGCGGCAACGAGCTTTTGCACTTCGGGTTTCAGTGAGCCATCAGCAGTGAACAGATCCGCCTTGCCCTCGCTGCTCAGCCAGAGCGTCGTTGTGCCGTTCCATTGCTTCGGATAAATGAAAATTGCGGGTAGTTCCTCGCCGTAGGTCTTGTTGCGAATCAGCCCGCTCATGTGAATCGAATTCGGCCCGTCCGATTTGTGAAGCATCTCCCACTCGACGTCGCCAGCCTCGGCGTAGGTGCGGCCGATGATAACCTCCAGCGCGCCTCCGACCACTTCGCGGAAACGCTCGGGAGACTTCGCGGCATCGGCGATTTGTTTTTGCGTATCGTCGTGCAGCCAGCGCAGCAGCTTGCGCTCGAAGTCATCGCCGGATTCCTTGGGTGCGGGATGCTGGGCGTCCCACACCGTGAGCTGCTCGCGGGAGAGCCGCTGATAATCGCGCTCCACCACTGGCTCCTTGAAGCCGAGTTTGAAATGCTTGTTCACCCAGGTGTAGAAGGCTGAGCGCGAGACGGCGTTGTAGTTGTGTGGGAAATGTTCGCCGCGATGGAGCATCACGTTGTTCGGTGCGCCGAGAAATTTGTAGAGCTCCTTAAGGTCAGGGAAACCTTTCGTGGACATCTCCTTCGTCCAATCGTTCGCAGTCGTCATGCCTTGCGGCTTTGGCGCAAAGAGCCCGGCGAACTCGATGTTGCCCGTGTTCACGCGGAGCAGGCTGGCGTTCTCGCAGGTGCAGCCGCCCTGCATCGCGGTGCTCACCATCACGGCCGGGAACGAAAGTTTCACGCGCGGATCAATCGCTCCGAGGATGAATGTCTGCGTGCCGCCGCCGCTGGCACCGGTCACGGCGATGCGCTCCGCGTCCACCTCTGGGAGACTCAACACGAAGTCGAGCGAGCGCACGGCGTTGAGCGTTTGAAGACCCATGATGCTCTGGAGATGCGATTCCGCCTGCGGACTGTAGAGGCCCCAGTTCTCGGCCGTGTTCATCTCCGGCCGTTGCTTGCCGAAACGATGCACGAGCTGATCGGAGAACTGCTTCGAATCCGAATCGCTCAGCATGTCCCACTGCCAGACAATACAGCCCATGCGCGCGAGCTGAACGCACATGGATTGGAACCGGCTGCGTCCGCCCTCCTCGAAGCGCTCCTGGCCCGTGGCAATTTCGCCGAGCAGCTCCGCATCGCCAGCCTCGGAGAGTCGTGCGTCCTTCCAATGCCCATGCGCGAATAGAACGGCTGGAGCTTTGCCGACGATCTTCGCCGGCTTGTAGAGATTGCCGGTGACGAAGAACCCTGGCGCGCTCTCGAAGTAAACTTTCTCCACCGAATATTCGCCCTTGTCGATCTTGCCGTGGATGACGGCGTTCAGCGGCGTCTTCGTCGGCATTGGCCAGAGCCCTTCGGCGACGAGGATTTGCCGGCGCACGCGGTCGGCGCGCTTCGCCCAGGCTTCCTTGGAGACAGGCGGCGTGAAAGGGAAGTATCCGTCGAGATCCTTGAGCGGATTCAGTCGCACGTCGTTGGGCTGTTTGCCCTCGGGGAGGACGCGTGGTCCATCAGCGTGGGCGAAGATGCTGAAGGCGAGAACGGCAAGCGAGCAGGCGGCGGTGGAGCGGAATCGCGTGGTCATGCGAAATAGACTACGCGGGCCGGGCAAGCCTTCGAGGAAAATTTCCGGCAGCTCAGCCGAAGATGCGCTGGAGGCGCGCGGCGTCGTAAGCCTGTCGCTGCGCGGAGTTCATCTTCGAGAAATCCGGCTTGCCGTCGGAGAGCTTGGGCCAGTCGGCGGAAGTTACGATTTGCGATTTGGGATTTGCGATTGCAGATGCGGAGTCCCCGGCCAATGGATTGTTTTTCACCTCCACAGTCGAGCGCTTGGTCGCGCTGCCGTCGTAACTCATCGCTTGATCGGTCAGCTTCAGATCGTCATCGAGTGAGCGATGCGCCTTGATGCCTTTGCCTTGAAGCACGCCGTGATAGGCGCGCACGGCTTCATCGGGGGAAATTTTGCCGTCGGTGATGAGCCTGAGCATCTCGATGAACGCGAGCTGGTGTTCGGCGTTGTTGATCTTGCGGCCAAAGAGCGCCACACGCGCGCCGTACTTCTGCGCGTCGTGAATGAGACGGAAAGCGTCGTAGGTCGTGCCTGCGCTGCCGCCGAGGATGCCGACGACGAGATTGGGATCATACTGCGCCAGCTCCTCCATCGCCCTCGGACCGTGATAGACGATCTTCAGAAAGTCCGGCCGGCCCGCATCAGGAACGCCGGCGAGCGTGCGCAGAATGTTGTCGTTGATGAACTCGCCGAGCTTCTCCGGCGCGATGCCGGAATCGACGTTCGGGTCGAAGATTTCCAGGAAGTGCCGGAAGCCCTTCCGCTCCGCTTCTTCGCGAAATTCCTTGTACCACAGCAACGCCTCACGATCCTGGTCCAGCTCGTTGACGAACGTGATGGAGTAGAGCCCGAGGTTCGCGCCGGGGAATTCACCGCTTCCGTCGCGGTCGCATTCGATCTCGCCGCATTGGATATGGTCAATCGCCGCGCTGCGGAACGGCTGGCTCGGCTCGCGCGTGTAGGCGCCATGCCGGGCGGCCCAAACATCCGTAGTGTCATTGGCGCGCGCCGCCGGCGTAACGTGCGAGTTCTTGAAGAGCCCTTCCTTGATCGCGAGCTGCTCAGTGACGTAGGCGGACATCAGCATGATGTCCACGAGCCCCTGGTGCGTGACTTCGCGGATGATGTCGAGGAACTCGGGCAAGTTGCGGTAGCCGAACTCGTCGCGATTCCAGACCTCCGGCGAGAACTGCGCCGGACGAGCGCCCCGCTTGGAAAGGTAGCCACGCGGACCCGGCGCCCGTGCGCCGAACGCCATGTCGGCATCCTTCGCATCGGCGAGAATGAACGCGCGCGAGCGAGGGTTCGCTTTGACTTCATCCAGCTTGGCGTCGAGGGATTTCATGGATTAGCCGCGAAAGAACGCAAAGTGCGCAAAGAAACTGGAAAGGATGGAAATCAGATGAGCCGAGGCCGGCTGCTGCATTTTATCACTCATCGCAAACTTCTTAATTTGAAATTTGTAAGAACCGAAATTGATAAGCAGGCCATGCTCGATTCGCGCGGATTTTAGATAACCGAGCAACTGTGCCGTGTGCTCGTCAGCAATTGTCTTGGCGGCCTTTAACTCCACAATGATCCGCCCATCAACGAATAGATCGGCCAGATACTCACCGACAACTGTTCCGTCCTCATCTCTCACGATGAGCGAATGCTGCTGTTTCACATCCAGCCCCAGTTTTCGCAAGCGGTGCGCGAGAGTGTTCTCATACACTTTCTCAAGATGTCCATGCCCGTGATAGAGATGAATGGCGTAAGAGGTTTCCCGGACCACATCGCACAACTGCATGATGTCTTTCATAATCGGGTTGCCTCCTTTGAGTTCTCTGCGTTCTTTCGCGGCTAAAATCAGGTCTTCATCTGCGCCATGATCTGGTCTGTGATCGCCTTCACGGTCGCTTCCGCTTCGGCGTCGTAGCCGACCGTGGCTTCCTCGCGAGCTGGCACGGCGCATTGCGCACCAGGACGCCAGTCGCCGGTGTCGCAGAGCTCGCACTCCTTCATTCCGTAGCGCGGATCGACGAAGCCGAGGCTCTGCTTGATGTTCAAGATGTCCTTCATCTGCGGCCCGGTGAAGGTCTGGATCGGCTTGCCCAACTGGCCAGCGACCACGATCGTGCGGCAATACGCCTCGATGATCTCCATGCGCCAGTAGGCTTCCTCCAGGTTGTTGTGCGACCACGTCACCACGCCGTGATTTGCCATCAGGATGGTGTTGTATTGATCGGTCAACTCCGCGACGAGCTTGCCCATGTCCGCCGAACCAGGTGTGCGATACGGTGCCACGCCAACGGAGCAGAACACTTCGTACTCCGGCAACATGCATGTGGGCGGCGCCTGGCCGACCACGGCGAACGCCGTCGAGTACGGTGGATGACAGTGACAGGTCGCCACCGCAGTGGGCTGCCGCTTCATCATCTGCAAGTGCATCAGGATTTCGCTGGTGCGCCGCTTCGTGCCGAGCAACTGGTTGCCTTCAAAATCCACCAGACACATGTCCTCCGGCTTCAGCGAACCTTTGCTCACGAGCGTCGGCGTGCAGATCGCGATGTCCTCGCCGACGCGGATGGCCATGTTGCCGCCGTTGCCGTCCACGTATTCGCGCTGCCAGAGGCGATGGCCCATCGCGCAGATCTGTTCCTTGAGCGCGTGCGCAGCGGGCGAGTTGAAATAAGCTTCGAGCTCGGCCTTCGGCGACTTCGAGGTCAGCGGCTTGGCCGGGACCGAAGGTGCAGCAGGCGCGCTGGTGTTGCCACGACGCGCGTAATTGTAATCGCGAATCGCGTCCTTCGCGCTCGGCGTCAGGATGGCGTCGGCGGGCAGGCTCTTCAGGTCGCCACCCTTGGCGATCAGTTCCTCGACTTCTTTGGCAGTAATGACAGCAGGCATAAAATCACTTCATTGGGTTGTAGAAAATCTCATCGATCAACGCGGCGTTAATCGCATCGATGGGCGGCGACTGCTCGAACGGCTGCGCAGCTTCGCGACCTTCGATGTAGCCAATCGTCTGGCCGACCCCGCCACCGATGGCGTCGTAAACCACAAGGCTCGGATCCTTGCTCAGGCCGAGCGGGGTCTCGGTGCCGTTCTGATAATGCTCGCGTGTGAACGGCGAAACGATGAGCCAGCGTGCGCCGATCAATTCCGGAACCACCTTGCTCAAGGTGACGCGACCGATGACAGCGCCGAGTTTCAAACCGGCACCCCCGGTTCCTTCTCGTCCACGATGCCGACCACGAGCCAGCGCGCCGGGCTTTTCAAATCGCCGACCGCCTTGCGCGCTTCCGAGCCGTCGCTGGAAATGATCACGCGCTGATGCATGCCTGCGCCGTGCGCATCGATGGCGATCTGCGGCGAGCCATCCGGCGTGCCGTCCTGCCCGATCGGCTGGCAGATTACGAGTCGCCATCCCTCGAAGCTCGGATGCTTGCGAGTAGCGGTGACATTGCCTTCGACGCGCGCGAGTAACATGGCTTAAACCACGGATGAACACAGATGGACACAGATACGGAGCGCGACTGTGTGCGAAGCATCAGTCGCAGCATGGCCGAGAGCACCACACGCTGCGGCTAGGTCTACGACCACAGCCGCGCTCCGCCGGAATCCGTGTTTATCTGTGTCCATCCTTGGTTAATAAATCCGGAGGTTATCCACCATCACGCAGCGGCGGACGCGCGTGAACGTGCGCGGATTGCTCACGCCTTCGCCGGTCGGCGTGGCGATGCTGAAGCTCAGGTAACCTTCGCCACCCAAGCCGAGGCCGGCCATGCACGGGCCGTTCTTGATGAACAGCGTGGTGTCGAGCGCGCGGCCCATCTGCGTCAGCGCTTCCAGATCGTGCGAGTGAATGATGCTCGTGTGCTTGTAGCCGTGCTCGGCTTCGAGCGAGCGGGCGACGCCTTCTTCCAAACTCTTCACGCGCGTGATGGGGAGGAAAGGCATCATCTGCTCCTCGACGACGAACGGATGATTCGCGTCCGTCTCCGCGAAGAGAAGCTGTGTGCCGGCAGGAATGCTCATCCCTGCCGCCCTCGCGAGCACGATGGGATCCTTGCCGATGAAATCCTTGTTCACGGAGGCGTGACCACAACCGCCGCCCCGGCCGGGCGTGATGGTGAACGCCGCCTTGGTCAACGCGTCGAGCTGGGCGTTGGTGAGCTTCACCACGCCGTTCTGCGACATCTGCTCCATCAACTTGTCCGCGATGCTCTCCAGCGCGAAGACTTCCTTCTCGCCGATGCAGAGCAAGTTGTTGTCATAGCTCGCGCCTTGGATGATGGCCTTGGCCGCGCGCTTCATGCAGGCGGTGTCATCGACATAGACGGGCGGATTGCCGGGGCCGGCGCAGATGGCGCGCTTGCCGGTCTGCATCGCGGCCTTCACGACGCCGGGACCGCCGGTGACGAGCAGGATGCGGACGGCCTCATGCTTGCACATCGCGGCGAAGCTCTCCATCGAGGGCTTCTCAATGATGGTCGCGATGTTCTCAATCCCCGTCTCGCGAAAGATCGCTTCGTTGTACGCGCGCACGGCGATCGCTGCGCAACGCGCTGCGCTCGGATGCGGGTTGAACACCACGGCATTTCCTGCCGCGCAAATGTTCACGATGTTGCCGCTCAATGTGGGAATGGAATGCGTGCTCGGCGTGACCGCGCCCACAACGCCGAACGGCGTGTATTCCTCGAGCGTGATGCCGTGATCGCCGCTGTGGGCATCGGGCCGGAGCCACTCGACACCGGGGACCAGCTTGATGATCTTCAGCTTTTCGATCTTGTGATCGAGACGGCCGATCTTCGTCTCGTCGAGTTCGAGCTTGCCCCACACTTCCGCGTTAGACTCCGCCATCGCCTTGACGATCTCGACGATCTTCACGCGGGCAGCGACGCCGGCCTTCTGGAGTTGCAGGAAGGATTCTTGCGCGGCGGCACAGGCTTCGTTGGCGTCCGCATACACGCCGAACTTGCCGCGCGCTCCGGGCGTGGCGGCGTGGCTCTTGCCATTGCAGCCGCAGTCCGCCTTTGCGGCGGGAGCCGGGGCGGAAGTTTTCGGGGCCGGCACGCCACCGAGGCGGCCCAGCACTTCACCGACGATGTCTCGAATTAAAGCTTCATTGACTGCGCTCATAAGTGTTCAGGTAAATTTTTGTGTCAGCCCTTTACTCGCTTCGCCTTCTTGGCTGATTGCGTCAGCGAGAGGTAATTCTCGCCGGTGACGACCTTGCGTCCGCTGCGATGTTCCAGTTCACGACGGGCGTTGCCCGCGACGGTGCCGCCTTCGCGGGCTGCTTGCTGGTTGGGATTGAAACCCTGCACGTCTTTGTTGCGCGCAATTTCCGTCGTCGCCGCCTCGCCCAGCATCGAGAAGATGAGTTCGAGGTCGGTCATGTGGTCGCGCAGATTCTCGCGCTTGAGTTTCTTCAACTCGACGTATTCGGACGGCGTGAGACCGAACGTCGCCTTGGAAATTTCCGCGGTGAGGATCGAGTATTCGCGTTGCTCCTTCACGCCGCGCTTCTTCCATTCGTCCGTCAATTCGTCGCGGATGGCGATGGAGCGCATCCGTTTCTCAATCCAGTCGTCGGAGTAACCCTTGGCTTTGTAGATGGCGCGCGTGCGCTTGATCGCGAGTTCCGGGTCTTCAATCTCCTGGATGCGCTCGTAGCCGACCTTCGCCAGCCAGCGTTTGAAAGGCTCGGCTTTCGGGCTGGGGATGGATTGAATGAGGCGGAAGATGCCTTCAGTGTTCCAGCACTGAAGCAACTGGCGTCCGCCGGGCGTCTCGAATTCGAGACCAAGGGGGGTGGCAATTTGCCACCCCCCTTTGACAGCCTCGGCCAACTGCGGATCGCGCCGCCGCATATCCGTAAAATACCCCTTCGGATTAACCGAATCCGTCAGCGCGGTGATTACGTCCGTGATGACAAACCACCATTCGTTCCCATGAATGACGCGGCGGATTTCCTTCCGCTGAAACAGCGCGATGCGTCGTTCTGGTGATTGGTCGCTCATTGCGATCCGTCAGGTCCTCGCGTTGAAGATTTCTTTGCCCAGCACGTCCACCGAATCGACGATGCCGATGATGACCGCGTCCACCGGGGCGTCTTTCATGCCGCCGGCGAGGCGGGCGCTGCTGCCCTGGCAGAACATCACCAGCTCGCCGATGCCCGCGCCCATCGTGTCCACGGCGATGATCGTGTTCGCGCCGGAGCGGAACTTCGTGGGATCCTTTTCGTCCACCAATTGGGGGCGCAGCAGGAGCAGCTTGCGGCCGTTCATGCTGGCCTCTTTCTTGGTCGAGACGACCGAACCTTCGACGCGGGCGAGGAACATAGGGTGCGTAGTGCGTGAAACGTAATTCGTAAAACGTAAAGGTGACCC
>CAMCCU010000073.1 GCA_945872975.1 Pedosphaera parvula Ellin514 | reverse complement strand
GAGACGCTGTGGGAACTGCCCGGCCCGAATCACCGCATCACGGTGAACATCCGCAGTCTCGCCACGAAGGAATTGATCGCACGCGAGGAGCGCGAGCTGCGCCGGCTCGAAGGGCAGATGGCGGCGGAACGCCGGCCCAGCCTGCTGCCGGCGATCGAGAAGAAGCGTAAGCGAATCGAGCAGCTCGCCTCGATGTTGCTGCGCCCGTTCGCCGTCGAGATCTTCGACCACACGTGGGCGGCCACGCGGGAGGCGCTGGCCAGCCAGTGCGCCGCCGTCGAGCAGGCGATTCAGGGATCGGGCGCGCAATACTTCGCGCCGACGCTGCCGACCACGAGCAAGCGGCTCTTCGCCCAGACCTGGCCGGGTTATCCATGGGGTTCCTACGCGCACTACCAGCGCTATGCGCAAAGCGATTACCTGCCGCATCTCCTGCCGTTGACCACGAGCTTCACCGGACATCTGCACGAAGCGGAGGCGCTCTTTGAAAGTCCGCGCGGCAGCCTGGTCGGACTGCGCTCGATGAGCGGTGGACAGCCAAAGCACATGATCATCTCGGGCGGCACTGGAGCCGGCAAGAGCATGTGGCTGGGCGAATACCTCAGCCAGATCCTGACCTTTTTCGGCTCGCTCGTCATCCTGGACTTCGGCGGATCGCACGAGACTTTGGCGCGCGCGCTCGCCCCGGAATATCGCTCCGTGGTGCTGCATCCCAATTCGCCCGACACCTTCAACTACGTCGGCACGGGCGGCTCTCCCCTCACCAACGAGCATCTGGCGGATGTCGCCACGCTGGGCTCCATCATGTGCGGAACCACGGCCACTGAACGCGAGGACCGGCTCCGGCGCGTCGCCATCTCCGAGGCGGTCACCCAGCTTTACACCTCCCGGTTTAATCAGCTGGAGCGCCAGCAACCGGAACGCGCCCTCGAGATCGCGCGCCTCGCCCTGGCCGTCCGTCAGCACGGCGGCGCCCACGCGGACGCACTCGAAGCCTTCATCGATTTCCGCGACTGGCGGGCCCTGCATCCCGACGAGGCGCAGGCGAAGCTGGCGGCGTATTCGGAAGGAGAAGCCGTGACGTTCCTCAAGGATCCAACGACCCGGCGGGAAGCGGTGCGCCTGTCGGCGGCCCGGCTGGCGCCCGAAGAAGAACCCACGCACGACGAGCTGCAGGAGTGGCTGCACCTGCGCGCCACGGCCACCCGCGATCCCATCCTCCTCGATCTGGCCGAGTTGATGAAAGCCTTCGGTCGCGGGGGATGCGCCGGACAGCTCTTCTCCGGCGCCAGCACGATCTCGATGGATCAGCCCGTGATGCACATCGAGCTCGGCCGGTTGGATCAAAGCAATCCGACCCTGCTCGCGGCGGGCGGACATCTGGCGCATTTGCTGGCCATGCGGCGCAACCTGATCCTGCCGCGCCACGTGCGGAAGTTTGTGCTGTTTGAAGAAGCCTCCGCGCTGCTCACGCTGCCCGGAGCCGAATCCCTGATGCGCCGCGGCTACGAGCAGTCGCGCAAGTACAACGCCGTCCTGGCCGCGGTGTTCCAAAACTACAGCCGGCTCCGCGCGCTGGCGCTCTGTCCCACGCTGCTGGGAAACGCGCAGCAATTCATTCTTCTGAAACAAGACGGCCTTCCCGATCTGAGACAGCTCGTGGAAGACCTCGGTCTGCCCACGAGCATGATGAATACGATGAGCCAGTTTCCGCGCCCGGCCAATGCCGGCTATGCCGACTTCACCCTCTTCAGCCGCGACACGCCGCATCCGGTGTGCGGCGTGGGCCGGCATGTGCCCTCGAAGGAAATGCACTACGTCACCCACTCGACGCCTGCGCACATCGAGGCGCGCCGCGTGGCCCTGCGCGGCGAGGGCGATCTGATCTCCCGCATTCAACTAGCCACCACCTGATATGAAATCGATACTCCCACTACTTCTCGGAGCCGTGCTGACCTGCACCGGCTGCACCAGTTCACTGCTGCGACCGGCCACCACCGTGTTGGCCGGAGCAGCCGGTGGCGTGATCGGAGGCGCGCTGAGCAACGGACGTCCGGCGGGCATCGCCGGAGGAGCGGCCGCCGGCGTGCTCCTCAGCGAGACCGCTTACTACGCCGCCTCCAAATCCAAACAACGCGCCTATGACGCGGGCTATGAGCAGGCGCTTTCTGATGAGATGAAATCCCAGTACTGGCAGCAGCAGTTCCGGCACTGGCCCGCGTCCTCCCCCACTCTGCAACTGCCCGTGCCGCGCCCCGAGCGGATCACGCCGGACGGCGTGCGGCTCGTTCCCTCCACCGACTACATCACGATCCACCCTTGAACTATGAATCCGTCAAAACTGCTCACACTTCTGCTGTCCGGCCTGCTCGTTGCCCAGCCACCGGGCCAGAGCCAGGTCGTCGTCCATGATCCGATCAGCGCCCAGATCGCGGTCCAGAATCACTTCGAGGAAATTCTCAAGCTCGTCGCGATCATCGAGCAGCTCAAGACAACGAAGGACTGGCTGGGCAACGCGGGGGAGATTCTAGATCTGGCCGGTCTCGACGAAGTCATCGCCAATCTCCAGAGCGAAGGCGTCGGGCTGTCGCGGGTGGAGATCGCGACGGCGGCCACCTCCTTCGACGGCACCACCTATGAAGGCGACGGGCTCTACACGCCGGTGGGCGAGACGTACCTGAGCCGCAGCGGCCAGTTCATCACCCGGCCGGATGTCTTCAAGCCTGAGGCCGCCATCTTCAACGCCGTGAAGAATTACGATGCCGTTTACGAAGATGCGCAGACCCGTCGCGCGGAGATTCGGTCCGCCCTCGGGAAAACGCTGACCCAGGCGCAGGCCGCCACCACGCACGCGGAAATCCTGAAAACGACCGGCGTGCTGATCGCCCAGCAGACGGAACTGAAGGCCATCGACGACGATCTGGCGATGGCCGGGCAGAAGGCCATGCTTCTGGATCTCCAGAACCGCGCGGACAAGGAACGGCAGGAGAGTGCCCAAAACCAGGAGCAAGCCGTGGAATTCAGCGAGGCGCTGCGCCTGTTCAGCGGGGCACTGAGCCTGCCCAGCTTCACCCAGGGACCACGCGCATCGGCCTCTGGCGGATCCGGTCGGCCTCCCATCTCCAGGATCACGCCATGATTCCCTCCCTCATCCCCAATCCGCTGTTCGATTATCATCAGCTCTTCAACCTGCTGCTGCCGGTGGCGTCGCTGCTGGTTGCCGCAGGACTGCTCTCGGTCTTTCAGCGGGCGACCACCGTGCCGGATCAGCTGCGCGGTCTGGTGCAGGTGACAGCCATTGTCGCCCTGCTGGCGAACTTTGATCTGGCGGTGCAGACGGCCAAGACTTCCACCCAACAGATCGTGGAAGTGGAATTGAAGGCCAGCCCGGAAAAGCTGCTGCAAAAGTTTGCCGGGAAGCTGATGGCCGGCGATGAGAAACCCGACGACGGTCTCTGGAGCAGAATCACCCGGGCCGGAACGCATCTGTTCCACGCCTTGCTGGGAGCGCTCATCGCGTTCATTGCGCTGCTGGCCATGGTGTTCTTCTTTCTGGCCTATCTCGCCCAGGAACTCGCCCTCGAAATGGGCATTGCACTCTCACCGATCCTGGTGGGGTTCCTTCTGCTCCCGGCCACCCGTGGCATCGGCGCGAAGTTCCTGCTCTACATGCTGGCCATCGCGCTCTTTCCGCTGGGCTGGGGCGCGGCGTCCCTCGTGTCAGACAGCTTGATCGACTTCGCCACCCGACAGGGTTTGGGCACCAACAAGGAGGTGGCCCCAGCGTTGTCCTTTGCCATGCGCAACCTGTTCGGCGCCTTGTTGCTGGCCGTCTGGATGATCCTCAGCACGCTCTACGCGCCGTATGCGATCTTGAGCGCAGTCACCAGCGGCGTGCATATCACCGCCGACGCGGCCCGTGCGACCATCCGGTATCTCCGTTCTTGATCTCTTCTCCCACCATGAACACCACTCCTTCCTCCCCCCGTCCCTTCGCTCCGGTCCGCCTCTTGGTCGATCTGAACTTCGCCGCCAAGATCTGGTTCGGCCTGTTTCTCTTCATGGCCTTCTGTGAAGCGGCCACCCTAACTCTTCTTCTGCGCCCACGTCCCGCCGATGCACGCCAGTGCGTGTTCATCACCAGCAACGGGCGCGGCTATGGCGGGAACGAAACCGAGCTCGCGGCCCTGACCAACCTGCATGTGCGCGTCGCCGAGGATGTCACCCAGGCGTTGCTCAACCGCCACCCGGCGGACTTCGATCAGCCCGAACGCATCACCCTTCTCTTCGAGCCCGAGGCCGCGCGGAAGGCGCGGGCCGATTGTGATCGGGAAACGCCGGAACGTCAGCTGCGCCAGCTCCAGGAGAAGGCGCAGATCACGCGCCTGCAATATCTGGAAGCGTCCAACCAGCGCATCCTCTTCACGGTGCAGGGCATCATAATGCAGTCCGGCGCGTTCAACGGCCAGCCGCTCGTGAACAGCGTTCCCTTCCAGCTCGATCTCGAACTCGTTCCCAACCCCAACCTCACCCTTCAAGCGCCCTTCCCGCTCGTGGTCCATCACTACCGTTATGAAACTCATCCTCGCTAGCTGCTGTCTGGCCGTGCACCTCGCGGCGGCGGATCCCCTCCTCGTCACCAACCTCTGGCTCAACGATCAGGCCGTGATCGAGCTGCCCGTCGGCCTGCATCGCGTCACCACCGTGACCTTCCCGCACCCCATCCAGTCGCTGGACGGCGCGAGCCTGACCACCGACGCGCGCACGCCCGGCCTGTTTCAAGTGGCGCAATCCGCCGGGAACTCTTCGCTCGCCCTGCGCGCGCTGGCCAGCGGGGCCAGCGCGAATTTCAACGTGCGCCTTGATGACCGCACCTACGTCTTCCTGCTCACGGAAAGCAAAAGCCCGATCCTGGCGGTGAACTTTCTCAGCACGACCGCGGCGGCCATGACCACAACGACGACCGGGACGGCTCCGGAAAACAGCGCCCCCCGCCTCGCCCCGGAGCAGCTGATCGGTCTGCTCGATCGCGCGCGGAACTATGGGACGCTGCGCCAGCATCATCCCGCGTTCGTGGCGGATGTGACGATCGCGCAGCCGCGCTCGCTCACGGATTACCCCATGTTCACAACGCGGCTCGAGGAGGTGTTCCGGTTTGATCGCGCCGATGCCCTGGCGTTTCGCGTGACGCTGAAGAGCAAGACGGGACAGGAGGTGCGTTATCGCGCCGGCTCGTGGGCCGTGCGCGTGGGCGACCGCCTCTACCCGCAGGCCCTGGCCGATGCCAGCGGAGAAATTCCCGCACGCGGTGAAGTCACGGCTTGGTTTCTCATCCAGGGATCGCCCGACGGCCAGCGCAATCTGCTCTCGCCCCGCAACGCTTTCATCGTGCTGGTGAACCCTCTGTAACATTCGCCGCCTTCCACCATTAGAACTTCATGACATGAATACTCTCCGCGACTACTTCCGGCGTCTCACCACTTCCCAGACCGGCCGTTACATCACCATCGTGGTGGCAGCGCTCGCGGCCGTCGTCGTCGTCCGCGGCTGTCAGCAGCCCAAGCTCGCGGTCGACGTGTCGAACCTGGTCCCGCGGGACACCAGCGGTGAACGCGTGCGGGAGATGGACGATCGGAGACTGCCGCCCCCGCAACCCGTGTCCAAGACGAACGCGCCGACCCCGGTGCTTCCGGCCATTCGCTTCGCGGTGTCCAATGCGCCCGCGCCGTCCGCCGGTCTCGTCCTGCCCGGACGCCGGCTCATCCCGTGCAAGCTGGTCAACACCGTGGACTCGTCCTCCCTGGACACGCCGATCATCGCGCTCGTGACCCGGGATGTGTTCTGGCAGGGACGGCTGATGGTGTCCAAGGGCACGGAGGTGCATGGCCGCGCGCAGGCGCATCATCTGCGCGATCGGATCGGCAGCCAGGGCGCGTGGGTGTTGATCTGGGCGGACGGCGGGGAAATTTCCATCAACGGCCTCGCGCTGGACATGGATCAGAAGGACGATCAATGGGGCCTGACGGATGGCAGCGCCGGTCTGCGCGGAAGCCGCGAGCGCTCGGGCAGCGCTGAGGAAGTAAAACTGTTTGCCGCGACGTTTCTGGCCGGCCTCACCGAGCCGTTTCAACAACGGCAGAACACGCTGCTCGGTTCACAGGTGCTGCCGACGATGAAAAACGCCGCGCTCTCCGGCACCGGTGAAGTCCTGGAATCCTACGCCGAGCGTCTTCTGCACACCATCGAGCAGGAGAGCACTTTTGTCCGCGTGCCCGGCGGCAAGACGTTTTACCTCTACACTCTCGATCCCATTCATCCGCCCTCGAACCGCTCCACCCCGTCGTCCCCTCAACCATAAGCACCTCATGAAACACCCCATCCTTCCCGTCCTGCTCCTTGGTCTCGCCGGCTGTCAGCATGTGCCACCGACGTTCGTCGTGCGCGAAGTGCCGGTGCAGGTCTCGTCCAGCAACAGCCTCGACGTGATCCGGTTTCCGTCGTCCTACAAAGGCTACACGGTGGGCCGCCGCCCTGACGTCTCCAATCCCGCCGTGATGCACGAGGCTCATATCCTTTACGTGCGAGAGACCGCGGATCGCTGGAATCTCCAGCCGCCCGCCGCGCCTGTCATCACGCCGGCCCTGTCCGCTCCCGCTCCGGATGCCACCTTCGCCCCGCTGCCGGTCAGCGAGCAGCTCCGCCAGGAATTGCAAAAGCAGCAGCAGCAGACGCAGTCGCTGGCCGAGCAGACCAAACGCTTCCAGCAATCTGCCGACGCGCTCGTGCCGGCCGCCATGAAGGCGGTCGAACTGAGCACGCTCATGCAACAGCGCGTGCAATTGATGGAGTCGCGTCTCCGTCAACTGGAGGAAGGTCCACGTCGCTCGGGCCCGACGAACTGGATCGGTCTCGGCTCCACCAACCGCTAAACCGTCATGGACCCGATTCCTCCCCAACCCGAGCCCGAGCCGCGGACGGCTCCGCCCGAAGAGACGATGGAGTTGAGCACCCGACCCGCCACCGAGTGGCTCCGCCTGGTCGAGTTTCAGATCAAGTCACTCTCGACCCGGCGACAGGAGTTGCGCTGCAAGCTGGGCGCCGAACAGGAACAGCTCCGTTTGCTCCACACGCGCAGTGCAGGTCCGTTCTCCGTGCATGACGCCCGCAGACTCGCCAAGATCGAGGTGCTGGGCGGGGAATGGCAGCAGGCCGGCGAACGCGTTCGTCAAGCCCGGCAGCGGGTGATCTCCGCACGGCGTCAACTGCGGGAGCTCGCCGCCGGAGCCCGCGCCCGGCGCGAACGGTCGCGGGGCTGGACGTTCTGGATCGTGCATGCGCCGCGTCACGTCTGGAAAGCGTCGCCGCTGAAAAGGCGCCTGCGCGAAGCGGACGCCCAGCGACGCGAGGCGCTCAAGACGATCCGCCCGCTGCGCGCCCTGCTGGGGGTCACCGAGGTGCGGACCCGGATTTATCGCGTGACGGAAGAGCTCCGGCTGAAGCAGGAACGACTGACCCTCGGTGTGCGGAGCCGTCTGGAAACCGATCAAAAGCTCAGCGCAACCCTCGCTCCGGCCCTGGCCCTGTCCCTCCGGCTGCGGGAGCTCGACAGCGAACTGGTCACCATGAAGCACCCGACCAACATCGCGCATCAGTCCGTCACTCTGCCGATCCCCGTCCATCCACTCCACGCCCACAAAAAGGCCCATCATAAAAGCCAGGGCATCCGCCCTGCATGAACCGCACTGAATCATTCATCAACCATGAACACGTTTAGCACTCTCCCCTTTGCCTTATGAGCCCGGAACAAAAACAGTTTCTCTCCCTCTTGCGTCTCCCCGCACGCCTGAACCCGGAGCAGGTCGGGTGGAAACTTGGATTCGAGGCGCACCATATTCCCGTCCTGGTCGCAGCCGGCATGCTCAAGCCCCTCGGCAACCCGCCTCGCAATGGGCAGAAATACTTTGCAGCTGCCGTCATCAAAGAAAGGGGCGATGACGAGAGGTGGATCGCCCGCGCCAGCGACGCCGTCACCCGGCACTCGAGAGATAAGAACGCGCGCAAACGTCGACCGGACGAGCCCGGGAACTGGCCGCCGATTGCGACACCAAAAGATGCGGCCTGAACCACTTCAACCCAATGTCATCCTACGAATCGCTGATCGATCCCGCAGAGTTTGGGCTCATCGCCGACTATCTGCGCAGCCCACGATCTCCCATCGAATACCTGCTGCATGTCCGTTCGATGGAGTCGCTCGCGCCGCTCGCCGAGGCGCTGCATACCCGGAATGATCAGCCTCCCTGGCTGTTTCCGAAAATCGTGGAGGACGGGCTCGCCGATGGTTCGCTGCGCCTGTCCGCCCGCGATCTGGATTTTAGTTCTGAACGCGTCCTTGATGCCCGGAGTGTTCCGCGCCACGCCAGGTGTCACGTCATCTACGCACCGCCCTTCTACCTGGTGCATACCTGCGGACTGTTCGAGGGCACGCTCATCCGGCCCCGGAACGACCAAGGAGTGGACGCTGAACTTCAACGCAAACCCGGAACGCGAAGAAAGCTCTAGGTGCCAGGCCAATGACTCACACCGCTTCCAAATATATGAGGGCCACCAACAGACAGGCTAAATCCAAGGACTTGCCTCGCGAGGAAATGTGGATTGCATACCACCGGCTTGAGTTCGAGTCGGTCGGCGGATTCGAGGACGAGCAACGGGAAAAGGAACCGGTGTTGCAACACGGTCTGGCCCGCCTGGTCAACCCGGCAGCAGGAATTGTCCTGCGCGGGACGCTGGTGGATTGTCCCGAGACGCAACCCGGCATCGGCTGCGTCGTGGTCGATACCGCCGGCGAGACCATCGCCGTCCAGTCTCCGGTCCTCGACTGCCTGGTCATCGAACACGCGCCCTGCCGTCTGGAATTCGTCGCCGTGCCGCTCCGAAATTCCAGCGGAGAGATCCGCTGGGATTGGGACGCCTATGAACTCAGTCCCTACGGCGCGCGCATTCTCGTGAATGATGGGCCAGAGGAGCCACCGATCACCCCGGCGGATCAATCACACAATGACAACTGAACAAATCACCCGCATCCGAAGCCTGCCGGATCAACTCACTCGTCGCGTCCTGGGACAGGAGGCGGCGCTTGCCACAGTCAGCGCCCTGGGCCGGCACTGGCTCGCAGGTGTCCTCGAAAAGGCTCCGCGCATTCTGCTGCTCGGCCCCACCAGAGTCGGCAAAACAGAATGTGCGCTTGCCCTCTCTGAAGCGCTCTACGGCGAACCGCCTCTGCGCATCGACATGAGTGAGCACCAACGCCAGGAGGCGCTCGATGTGCTCCTGGGCAATCGCTCGGGCGATCCTGGCCTGCTCCAGCAAACGCTTTCCGGTTCACCATCCCGGCTGCTGCTGCTCGATGAAATTGAGAAAGCCCATCCGCGCGTGCTCGATCTGCTGCTGCAAATGCTAGAGCCCGGCCACCTCACGACCTCCGGCGGAGTCCGCCTCAATCTCACGACAACACCGATTCTCTGCACCAGCAATCTGGCCACCGCAGCGGTCACCGACGTGCGGCAGCTCTCCGCGCAAGCCCTGGAAGATCACGTTCTGGAACAGGTCCGCCGCGAACTGCGTCCCGAAACTCTGAACCGCTTCGACGCCATCGTGCTCTTCCAACCCCTGGATCTCGCGGCACAGGAGAAAGTGCTGCGTCTCCAGCTCGATCAATTTCTCACCTGGCTTGCGGCCAGGAACATTCGTATCACCTCGTCTCCGGAGGCAGAGCGTTACCTGATGCTGCGAGGGTTCGATTCGCGCAGGGGAGCACGTCCGTTGCGGAGGGCCATTCGATTTCATATTGGCGAGGTGATCGTGGAGGCGTTGTTGCGGGGTGACCCCGGCTCCGGCCAGCTCGTCGTCGAGCACCAGAAGCTGTCTTTGCGGAGGGACTCAGAATGAATCTCTGGCGCTGGATCGGCGGTGGCAACGTGGTTCTGGGAGTCCTCGTCGGAACGATGGTCCGCGGTTGGCCGGGCCTCGGTGGGGCCGCGACCCTGCTCGCGCTGGGCGGCTGGGGCTTGCTCTACGAGCCCAGGAATATTGCCGCCCGCCTGGCGGGACTCATCTGGACGATGCGCGATTTCGCCCGCGGCTGGCTCATCACCGGCGACATCGGCTCCGGCAAAACCAGCTCGGGAATCGTCCAACTGATGCAGCAACTGTTCCGCAACGTTCCGACTTGGGGAGGACTTTGCATCGACGAGAAGGGTGTCTTTTGGGAGACACTCACCCAGATGGCCGCGCACCACGATCGCGCCGAGGATGTCCTGGTATTGGAGGTTCGTCCCGAGGGAGACCCCGGGAACTGGCAACCCAAGCACCGATTCAATCTCGTGGGGGATCGAACCATTCCCAATTCCACCTACGCGCACATGGTGATCGATGCCGCGCAGGCGCTCGGTCAGAAAAACGATCAAGGCTTCTTTCGTGAACAAGCCGAGCTGCACATCGCGAACGCCCTGGAAGCGCTTGAAGTGCTGGGCTACGACGTCACCCTGGAAAATGTCTGCCAGCTTCTCACTCAGGAACCGGAACTGTCGAAGGCCGTCGTTCACCTGCGGCAGGTCACCACCCCGGCGGCCCTGCGCCTGGCGGATCATTTCGAGCAACAACTGTTGCGGGCTCCCTTCGAGCAGCGCTCCGGCGTCACGAGCACGGTGCTCAACTATCTGCGCCACTTCATTGAACCCGATATCGCGGAAGTGTTCTGCCGTGACTCGACCTTCCGGCTGGATGATTTGGATGCGGGGAAGATTGCCTGTCTGCTGATGCCGCATCGGCATCAAAGTGCGCGGCGCTATGTCGGAGTATTTCTGAAAGGGCTGGTCTATCTCCACGTCCTACGCCGCTATAACCTGCCAGCAGAGGAACGCGCCCGGAAGAACCTGCTCGTGATCTGGATCGACGAAGCGCAGCGCTTCGTGACCACGTCCAAGAACCACGGTGAAGCCTCCGTGGTGGATCTGGTGCGCGAGGCCAACTGCGCGGTGGTCCTCGCCACGCAATCGATCACCTCGCTGGTCGCCGTTCTCGGGCGGGAGACGGCGAAGGTACTCGCGCTCAACCTTCGAAATCGCATGGGGTTTCGATCTGCGGATCAGGACGACGCCGAGGAGGTCGCGGGTCGCCTCGGCAAGCGGAAGAAGTCGAAGGTGAGCTTCAGTTACGGACGCGGTGGCCGGCAGCGCAACGGGGCCCAGGAGGATGACTTTGTGATTCCACCGCACCAACTGCGCCAGCTCCGCCCGCACCAATGCCTCATCATGCACTGCCGGGGAGCCCACCGCCGCCGGATTCTGCCACCACTCCTGCCTGACGGCAGGGTGGCACCATGGTTCCGGCGGTGGTGGTGACTTCAGTCGAACCGGGACGCGATTGATTTAATCCGCTTCACGTCAGAAGTACCGGCCGCCACGTCGGCGTCATGCTGCGAAGTATTGGATCGAGTCGCTGCCACCTTCACTTCGCAAAATCTCCTTCGCGCGGTGAATGCGAGTTCGGATTTGTTCGCAGGTCCTCACATCCAACCACAGATCGGTCCATTCGAGTCCCAGGAGTTCACCGAAACCGTTGGCAAAGGCCTGGATATCGGCTTCAAGTCCGCTCCTGGAGACACCGTCGGCATGCTTCTGCTGCAGATCTGCCGCGAACGCTCGGATTTCAGTCCCCGTGTAGCCGTTGACATGGTTCAATAAAAGGAGGGCGTAACTCAAGGGATCGAGATTTCTCGCGCGCACGAAAAACACATCAAGCGACTCGATGCTAAACGATGAAGTAAGAGCCCCTTGAAGGAACTTTGGCAGGGACCCGATGACTGTGTCCTGGCTGGCATCGATTTTGAGCTCTTCCGCCACCAAGTGCCAGACCACAAGGACTTCGCGAGTGGTAAGGTCGGCGGCCTTAGCCAGTTGCTTGAGGGTGGGTCCCTTTTGATTGTTCCGCATATAATCGGTGTAGGCATCACGGACAGTGCTCGGCCGACACATCCGATTGGCAGTTTTTAGCGCCCAGTTTGCATGTCTCATCAACCACGCCCACTCTGCTCGCACCGGATCGAAGTCCACGATGGCCTTGACAAAGCCGTCCATGACCGCCGAGGCCGCATCGTCATTTCGCTGCCCGTTGACCACCTCGAGTATTTTCTTGCCGTGCCGATCCAGCATTGCTTGAAGCGAAGGGTCTTTCGCCAATGCCTTGTATGCTTTTTCGATCCGAAGCGGGAACGGCGGTGAATTTTTGTCTTTCATATTAGTGTCGGAAGGAGCGGCAGGAATTTCATCCGGCGACGCTTGCGGATGGCTCGCGACTGGATTGGATGTTTTCGGAATCGGACGACCGTTATTGCGATGTTTGCGTTTCATGAATAGGGATGTGGTTCGAGGTTGGGTTGAGGAGTTAATTAATGGTGAGGAGAAATCGGTTAGTCGAAAGTTTGAGATACGGAACGGGGGTCAGCACCGCCCCGCCGCGCAGGAAGAGGAACTTTGGTACTCGCCGCACAAACTGCGAAGGCTGCGCACGCATCATTACCCTATTGTGCATTGCCGCGGCGGACACCGTCGGCGCACGCTCAAGCCCCCTGTTTGTCAGGAGGCTGGAAATGCTGATCCGGCGTTGACGGACGCAAGGGAATGAGGGGCTGGAAGAGCCCTCAGATTCCGCTTTCTCGATCGCAACGAAAGTTTGCATGTCGCAATCGTTACCGGCGAACTACGTCGGACATAAGTTGACCAAACCAGACCAGCACATGACCCGAACGGGACCACAGAGGACCAAATGAAGAAACTTAAGGACCAGAGAAGGCCCCACGCTGACACGATCCTTCTCACCAAGGATCGGGTGGAATTTTCACGACAATGGATCAACCAACATTTTGAAAGCCTCGCCAGCTGCGCACAGCTATTGGCTTCGCTTCGATCCCCCAACTGCCATGATCCGGAGCAAAGCAAAGCCAAGGAGCGCCGCATGCTGAACCGGATCCTGGCTCGCGACGGGATAACCAGACGGAATCGAATCACGCGGGACCATCTGCGATTTCTTGTCCGAGCAGCCTTCCCGGATTTGATCAAACCCCCGCTCCTCCAGCGAAAGCTCGAAGAACTGATCCGAAGCATCCAGGGACAGGTGGCTAACGGAACGGAAGCCGCAGACTACCGTCGATTCGATTATGGCTTTGCCCTCAGCGCCAGAAGTCTGCGGAAACATTGGGGTAAAGCCCGCCGCCTCGCCCTCGTTCATATCAACGGGCAGGTCTATCGGGAAGAACGGGGCAAGTGGTTCCAAGTCGAAGTAAAAAAACAGAAAAAGTCCACCTTCTACAGACCCCCGAGCAGTCTTGAGAGGGACGATGGCCCTGGAGCGATGGAGCGTCGGCTCGCGGCAGAAATTGAAGGATGTGAGATGTTTGATCTGGGGAAGCTCGAACAGTTCTTGGTTTTCATCCCCACCGAGGCTCAGTACAAGCTATGGAAGAAGGCCAATTCCAATCACATCTACGAATCGTACCCGGCCTTGAAGAGGTTCTGGCAAATGTATCTGGCGAAGATTTGGAAGGAATACCGCAAGCACCGCGCAATCACGGGAGATACCAATCAAACATTGGACATTGGGCTGTTCGAGTACCCCATGCTCGGACTGACTGGCTACTTCTTTGACCGAGACCTGCCCAGTGAGTTCTTTCTCGGCAGCCGACAGCTGTTCGGTCGTGACCTCAAGTCAGAGCGATGCTTCAAAGTGAGTGCGAAGTCAGGGCAGTCTGGCGACCGTCATCCGAGTTTCGAAGATATTCAGATGGCTTGGGAAACTCTTCAGAAAATTTCAACCCCCGTCGAGATTCCAATCTGATCAACCACCCCAGAACCTTCATTCGTCAGAACGGCTTTCTCTTCGAGAAACTCGTGTTCAGCGTGGTTCCATTTCCCTTGTGGCTGACACGCTGAAGCCAGCTGGACAAAGCATCCCACACACTCTTTGGAAGGCACCTGGGGTCCACGTCGAAGATTCTCCGAGGATTGGACTCGCCGTCATATCCACAGACGACCCGGACGTTGTCTGTGTCTAGCAACGCTTCGTAAAACACAGCCTGCTTCATGTGGACGAGCAAGGGTATTTCCAGTTTCAAGACAGCTGTCACCTCGTCTGGGCAATCGGGGGCGTTACGCCAAAACTTGAAGTCCCTAAATCCCTCCTTCTCCAGCGCCGCTCTTTCCAAGGGTGTTGGTTGCTCGTTGGCGGGTGGTACACACTTCCTGGCTCCTGCGGATCTCCTCGACTCCATGCGCCTCCTCTAAATGCATGCTTGAACAACTTCCGAATCATATGCGTGCTCGCCTTCCCAAGCAACTGGCAGATATTCAGGAATCCCAGCAAAACTCTGATGGAATAGAGCAGTGCGATGGTGTAGTAAAAAACTTAATCGCCCGCCCCCTGACCGTCAACGTGCATGTCGTCGCCGACGGAATCTACAGCCGCCGGGCGCGAAGCGAAGTCGCCCTATCGGAGATAGGAGTTGGTGTCCTCGCTTAAATCAATCGGCAACGTGCTCTCAAGTTGGATCAAGCTCGCGGTAAAGTAACGTGGGCAAAAATGGTTTGCGATGGTGGAAACGGTCTTGGTTGGAGTTGGATTGCTGGCGGTAAGATCGGGTCAATGAATGGCTGAAAATCGAGGGCTGATTCCGCCCCCCCGGGCGGCACGGAACCCGGCGCGCGGAACCGCTGACGCGCCTGGAAAAAGCCGCGACCCGTGAGGGCCGCGGCGGATGGGCTCAGTAATCCTCGGGCAGCATCACGGTGGTCGCCGAGTGATCGGATTCCGT
>CAMCCU010000072.1 GCA_945872975.1 Pedosphaera parvula Ellin514 | reverse complement strand
GCGGCGTCCCACGCGTAGCCATCGTTGGCGCCCGCTCGCAGCACAAAGCCATCAAACTCAGTGACCGCATCTTCACGTTTGAAGAGGTCGTGGTTGAGCTTTCCCACTCCATACTGGCTCTTGAACAAGACGCGCAGTGAATGCTTTTGCGTGACTCCGGCCTGCCGAAAATAGCCGCCCTGGATGCGAAGGCCGGCGTCCTCCTGGAACTCTGTGTTGCCGTTTGTATCGACCAGCTCGATGGAGGCTGGGCGCTCCCACGCGATGCCATGCATGTCTGGTTGCGCGTAAATTCCAGAGCTGGCGTTGAAGAGATTTGAGATGCTGGTGCTGATGAACATCGACGGCAGCGAGCGCAAGGACGGCACCATCTGGGTGGTGTTCGGCAGGGTGATGCGCGGGTCCATCGTGTAATCTGCTGGGATGCTGGCCCACGTATTCGGATAGCCGGCGTTGGTGACTGATTGGTGGCTTTGCGCGACGACGCCAATGGGGAAAATGTAGGTGTGAGTATCGACGTTGGACGGGGTCCACCCCGGTTTTGTCGCAGTCGCCCGGAGGACGGTGGTGCGGCTGACCTGGATGGGCGCGGTATAGAGGATGCCATTGACCGCACTCGGTGCGGAGCCGTTCGTCGTGAAATAGATTTGCGCTCCGACCGTGGCGGTCGTGACTGCGACGGTGAACGGCACGTCGAAGAAGCCGCGATCCACGCTGAACTTCGTGTCCGCCACGAAGCCCGCCGAGCCGCCGGAGTTGGCGCTCCCTGGCGAGGGTTGAGCAAAGTAGCGTTCGGCGGATCCGCCCGAGGAGACGCCGGTCAGTTCGGGCAGCAGCAGGAAATCATCATCCGCGGCCGTCTGGTTCAGGCCGTGGATGGCCAGCACGTTCACGCCGTCTTGCAGCAGGTTGATGTAAGGCGCGAGGTTGAAGCTCTCGGCGACGAACGCCGCTGCATCCGCGTGTTCCGCTACGGCAGTGGAATTCCACGCGAGGCTGGCGGGAGCGTTTGCCTCCGCGACTTTGACTCCATTCAAATACGCAACGAAGCCGTCGTCGTAATTCACGCGCAGCGTGAGCTGATCCAGCGGCGGAAGTTCATCGGCGACGATCTGGAACGGCACTCGAAGAAGGGCCGACGCGTTGTAATTCTGCATGGCGGCGGCGAGATATGTCCGGATTAGGCTGTTGAACGATCCGGAAGCCGGCACCGCCATGACTTCGACTTCGGCCAGCGACAGGACGTCGGCTTCGTCAGCATTGCCCAGACCGCCGTTGCCGGAAAGATCGGGGTCTGGTGTCCGGGTGACGCGGACCTGCGCGCCAAGGACCAGGCCGCCGGTGAGCTGGGTGAGGTTCAGCGTGATGCTGGCCGGACCGGCGAGCACGTTCTCGGGATTCAGGAGAGCCGAGGTATAATTTGTTGCGCCGTTCGCGTCGAGAATCCGGACCGTGATATCGCGCATTCGCGAGCCGCAGCAACTGGTGCGGTTGTAGAGCACGACACGTTCGATGCCGAAGTTGGTGCCAAGGTTCACCGTCCACGTGGACGGAGTGCTTTGACCGGCGGAGGTGTGGGTGAAGTCTTCGGTGGCTCCATTGACGGCCAGATCGGATGGGTAGCCGGCGAGGGTTGACGATTGGGATGCAGGTTTGCCCAACGCAACATTGGTCGCAGCACCACCGATGACAACGTTTGATACGCCAAGATCAAATCCAAGGCCGGTGCGTCCTGACCCCCAGTCGGCATCAACGAAATTGGTCGATGCCCATTCGACAGGAAACTCGCCGGGATTCACCGGCACCCGCCAGCGCGCTGTCGCACCGTTGGTTATCATCCGCACCGTTGAGGCGGAGATTTCAAAGCCATACGAGATTCCGCTCACCTGTGACGGGAAGGCGGGCGCAAACTGCTGGGCGATTTGTCCATCCGGGCGGACGAGGGCCAGATACTCCCCAGCGGCATCGAGTTGGAAATTGGCGTGCAACGGCGCACCTGGGACGATGCGATTCTTTCCCGAAGCGAAGACGAGGAGGAATCGACCTGCCGCCAGGTTCGTCGCCGGAAAAGTCCATTGAGTCAGGTTCTCCGCGTCGTCGGTCAGGTGCCAGCCGCTCAAATTCACTGAGCTGGGACCGCCGTTGTAAATCTCGATCCAATCGGAGGAGTCGCCGTTTTCGTCCAGAATGGAACCGCTGTTGGCGGCCATGAATTCCGTGATGACGGGTTCGGCGGCTTCGAGGGAGGGGCAGACAAGAAGGACGCAAAGGAGAGCCGCAGAGTACAACAAATTCATGGAATTCAGGATTAGGATTTGAGAGACGTTACCAGAACGGCACAATAAGCCAAGTATGGTTTGGTGCCGCGGGTTTCACTGCGGAGTTCATCGATTCGTCGTCGCGGTTCAGCAGGCATTACAGACCGAGCGGTGACTTCCTGCCATCCTTGACGTTCACCATGACGGCGAATGTTCGGAAGACTTCGGTGCTCGAACGGGCGTTCAGCGCCCAGACCAGAATCTTGCACGAGGTCGTGCCCACGCTCTCGACCTCGCTGTAGATCTTGATGATGTCGCCGGCGACCACCGGCGACTTGAAATCGAACTGGCCAAAGAGCTTGGTGACGAAGATCGCGCCAGGATACGCCAGCGAGGCGGCGTTATAGGCCATGTCATCCGCCCATTGCATCATGTAGCCTCCAAACAAGGTCCCGCCGTGATTGAGGAACTCAGGCCGGATCAACACGGTCTTCTCGTGGCGCAGCGGTGGTCTTGATGAGGTGCTCATGGTTGTCCGGTCATTTTTCAGCAAAGGCCGCTGCTCGCAGGCGGCGCAACACCTTCATCGGACTATTCGCCGCGCGGCCAAAGCTGTCGTGCAGGTGACTGTATTCGGCGTAGAGCTGATCGTAGGTCGGCTTGCTGGCTGCATTCGGTCGATAGGTCTGAGTGCTGGGCCGAGCCATCTTCTTCGCGGCCTCCGTCATGTCCGGATAGATGCCCGCAGCCAGCGCGCCGTGCATGGCGGCTCCGAGCGCGCACGTTTGCTGGGAAGCAGCCACGCGGATGGGGCGTCCGGTCACGTCTGCATAGATTTGAAGCAGCAGCGGGTTCTTCTGCGCCAGTCCGCCGCACGCATACAACTCGTCGATAGTGACGCCTTTGCCGGTAAATGCCTCGATGATTTTGCGGGTGCCGAATGCGGTGGCTTCGATCAAGGCGCGGTAGATTTCATGAGGACGCGTTCCCAGCGTCGCGCCGAGCAGAAGCCCGCTGAGGCTGGAGTCCATGAGCACGGACCGGCAGCCGTTCCACCAGTCCAGCGCCAGCAAGCCGGATTCGCCGGGCTGGAGATCGGACGCCCGCTGCTCCAGCAGTTGATAAACGGAGGTACGCAGCTTCTTCGCCTCGGCATGGACGGACGCCGGGACGCCGTGGTTCAAATACCACGCGAAGAGATCGCCGACTCCAGCCTGTCCCGCCTCGTATCCCCAGAGCCCGTTCACCACGCCGTCTTTGACGACGCCACCGACGCCTTCGACTTCTTGCCTCGATTCGCCGAGCAGGAGATGGCAGGTGGAGGTCCCGAGAATCATCACGAGTTTCCCCGGAGTAGTCACGCCGCAGGCCGGCACTGCCACGTGCGCGTCGATGTTGCCGACGGCGACGGGTGTTCCTTCGCGCAAGCCGAGACGCCTGGCCATCGCGCGAGTCAAGCCGCCGGCGTTGCTCCCGAGCTTGAACAGATCCGTGCTGAGTTTCTCGCGGACGACATTCCTCAATGCCGGATTGAGAGCGCCAAAGAATTCTTCAGGCGGATAGTTGTATCGACCGCCTTCGTGCTTCGTTTCCGGGTACACCCACATCGCTTTGAAGCCCGCTGCCGAGAGGCAGCGCCGTTCGTTTCCGCAGAGCTGCCAGACGATCCAGTCGCCCGCCTCGATGAAACGATCGGCCGCACGATAAACCTCGGGAGCGTGGCTGGCTGTCTCCAGAAGCTTCGAGAAAAACCATTCGCTCGAATAGCGTCCGCCGTAAGAGCCAAGGAACTTCTCCCGTCGCTTCTCGCCTATCGCGTTGATCCGATCGGCTTCCGGTTGTGCGGCGTGATGTTTCCACAGCTTGACCCAGGCGTGTGGATTCTTTTGCCAGCGTTTCTCCAGGCAGAGAGGCGTTCCATCGGCGCGCGTGGGCAACACGGTGCATGAAGTGAAGTCTGTTCCGATGCCCAACACCTGGGCGGCTGTCGCCTTTGCCTTGCGCAATACCTGGGGGACGGTTCGCTCCATCGCTTCGAGGTAATCTGCGGGATGCTGGAGTGCGGTCTCGGGCGGCAGTCGCTTCTTGTCGCCCGGCAATCGTTCCTCGATGACGCCGTGGGCGTATTCGTGGACAGCCTCGGCGACTTCTTCGCCTGTGTCGGCATCGACCAGCAGCGCGCGTGCGGAAAGTGTTCCGAAGTCGATGCCGAGGACAAATCGTCTCGGTTTGCAACGAGTGCTGCGCGTGGGTTTCATGAGGTCGTAGTGTTCCAAATCAACCGGCACTGGCAAAGCTGAAAGCCACCTGTTTGCTGATGACCAAGGGGAACTTCATCCTCTGTCTTGCTGCGTCTCAGCTTCGGCAGTGAGTGCGGTCGTTTGCCCCGAAGGCGTTCGGTTACAGTGGGATTCAGTCACCGATCTCAATGCGCTGCTACTTCTCCTAAAGATTTTTTCCTGCGTGGTCGATTGTATGAGTAATGAAAAAGTTTTTGATCATCGTCGGTGTCGTCGGCCTCGTTGTCGCGGGCGCTTGGGCGGTGAAGGCCGTTACCACCGTTCAAGCGAAGGCCCGCAATGCGAGGTTGAGCAGCGACGTCGAAAGCCTCTTCGATGGACTCCAGAAGTATAAGGAGTTTGTCGGCACCTATCCGAAGGGGAGCAATGCCGAAGTCTTGAAGGCGCTCCAGGGTCAGAACGAGAAGAAGGTCACGGTCATTGTCGGTCGCAAGCTGGAGGTAAACGGGAAAGGCGAGTTCGTCGATCCTTGGGGCAACCCGCTCCGCATCTACTTCTCGGATACCAGCGTGCTGATTCGTTCCGCCGGTCCCAATGGCCGCTTCGACGAGAGCACCGCGATGGAGTTCGATGACTTCATCCGCTCGAATTGAGCAATCCGATTTTGTCTGCGGGCTTCGGTCCGCGGCCTTCCGCTGGCCGTCAGGTTTGTTTTGTTTCCTGGCGGCCAGCTTCTTTTTGCCGACGCCATGCCGCGATATACATCCCGTTGCCTCCGTCGGAGGGCCACAGGCATAGATCGTTCGTCGGAGTGGCTTCAGGCTTCAGCGGGTTCACGATTGGTTCGCAGATAAAGTCTGGAAATGCCTCCTGAAAATCCCTCGCCACGTCCGAAGTCTCAGCCTTCGTCAACGTGCAGACTGAATAGATCAGCCGCCCACCTGGTTTGATCGAGCCCGCCACCGTTCGCAGCATCCGCTTCTGAACCGCCGCAAGTTCGGCGACATCTTCCGCAGTCGTCGTCCAGCGGGCGTGCGGATTCCGCTGCCACGTCCCAACGCCGCTGCACGGTGCGTCCACTAGGGCACCATCAAACTTTGTCTTCGTCGGCGGCTTTGCACCGCCGTCCCAGAGAACACTGCGGTAGTTGAACGCCTTGCTGCGGCCCGCCCGGATCTTCAGCCGCTTCAAGCGCCACTCCGTCCGGTCGCTGGCCCAGATGAGCCCCTTGTTCTGCATCAAGTCCGAGAGATGCAGCAGCTTCCCGCCTTCTCCGGCACAGGCGTCCCACCATGTCTCGCCGGGTTTCGGCGCGCAGATGAGGCTGACGATCTGCGAGTTGATGTCCTGCAGCTCAAGCTCGCCGGCGTGAAATTCACGGGTGCGGAAGAGATCTTCCGAGCCGAGATACTCGACGCAATCCGCGAGTGCCCGCTGCGGTGGAATCCAGCAGTCGCCGAGAATCGCCGCCAACTGATCCCCTTGTCCCACCCGGGCCCGAAGCCAGAGGCGCGGCTCCGATTGCAGGCTGCGCAACCAGGAGGAAGAGACCTCCATCTCGTCCTTGATCCATGCGGGCACGGCGTGCGCGAGCAATTCGTCATCCGGAAAACTCGTGGGCGCTTTTTTGAAGCGCTCCTGCAATGCGTCCGCCTCCTCGATCTGCTCCACGATGGTTCGCGTCGCATCAATCCAGCCGCGCCACCGGAAAATCGCGAACACGGCGCGCGCCGCCTTGCGGGCGAGGTCGGGCGAAAGTTCCTTCTGGCGTTTCAATTCGATGCGCAATACGCCGTCGGCCGGGGTGGTGCGGGAGTTCTGGCGAACTACTGCTTCTACAATTTTGATGACGCGTTCGTTCAATGCGATGGAGGGTTACAGGGGAGTGGGTTGATTCAAGGAGACAGGCGCTCGTGTTTCCACGAGCCGTCCGGCTGTCGTGCGTAACGCAGCCGATCGTGCAAGCGGCTGGGGCGACCCTGCCAAAATTCTATCTCAGACGGCGCGAGCACGAAGCCGCCCCAGTAGTCCGGCATCGGGACATCCGAGGAATACTTCGCGGCGACCGCAGCCATTTGCTGTTCGAGAAACTCACGGCTGGGGACCACGGTGCTTTGCTTGGAGACCCAGGCGGCGAGACGTGAGCCGCGCGGCCGGCTCGTGAAGTAGGCTTCAGATTCCGTCTTCGGAAGTTTGGTCACGGTTCCGGTCACGCAGATCTGCCGTTCCACATCGGCCCAGTGGATGACGATCGCGGCGTGAGGATTCTCCGCAAGCTCGCGGCCTTTGCGGCTTTCGTAGTTGGTGAAGAAGATGAAGCCCCGGGCGTCCGCGCCTTTCAGCAGCACGGTGCGGACAGAAGGACGTCCGTCCTTGTCAGCGGTCGCGAGCGAGATGGCATGCGGGTCCACCGGCTTCGCTCCGAGCAGCGATTGGAACGCCTTGTAGATGCCGATGCCGAACGCTCTCACCCTACTGCTGCCGCCGCGGGCATCCAGCGCTTGGTGAAACCACTGATTGAATTGTTCAAGCGGATCGGGATGGAGGTCCGATTCGTCGAGATTGCCGAGCTTGTATTCGCGGCGGAGGGCGGCGAGGGACATTTAGACTTGCGCCGGGATCAATCCGCTGTTGCGCGCGAAGTTGAAGAGGCCGCCAGCGTCCACGACAGGGCGCACTTCACCGAGCGGCTTGAAGGAGTAAACTTTACCGGTTGCTTCGGCGGTGACGGTAGCCTTGTCCAGATCGACGGTGACGACGTCGCCGGTCTTGAGCACGTCGCACAGGCGCTCGGTCAGTTCGCACGGATAAACTTCACCCGTCGCGACACAGTTTCGGAAGAAGATGCGCGCGAACCCTTCGGCGAGAACGATCTTGCAGCCCGCAGAGCCGATGGCGATGGGCGCGTGCTCGCGTGAACTGCCGCAGCCGAAGTTGCGTCCGCCGAGAATGATGGGGTAATCCGTGTCCACCGCGCCCTCCTTCACGAAGCGGGTGGTGTAGAGGGATTCCGGCAGGCCGCACATCGCGTAGCTGCCGAGCTTCTCATATTCGTCCGGCATGGTCGGGATGAGATTCAGGTATTGGGCAGGGATGATCTGGTCCGTGTCGATGTTATCGCGCACGACGTAAACGGGGCCTTTGAACACAGATTGCGTCATGACGCAAATCTGGCTGGAGCAACGGGCGCTTTCAATCCTCAATTTGAGCGTTTGGGGATCGAGCGGCAGAGACTGCAATCCTTCCCGGGCAACAAGGGCAGGGGCGGCGCATGGCGGGCTTTCCTGTTCTTATTCCAGATCTGAGTCCTGCGCCTTGTGCTGGGTGTGGGGCACTGGTCGTCGTCGGCCTGTTTTCTCGGCTTGGACGAACCATGACTTGTGCCTATCCTTGACGCGAATGATGAGCACAGATGTCGATCATGCGTCTGAAAAAGCCGGGTTCTCCTGCCTGATGGTGGAGGATGACCTGGCGTTCGCGGCGCTCGTCACACAGATCGTCCGCGAGCAGGGTGGACAACCGACGCATTGCAAGACGCTCGCCGAAGCGAGAGCAGTGACTGCCCACCGCACGTTCGACCTCATCCTGCTCGACAATCATTTGCCCGACGGCAAGGCGTACGATTTCTTCGACCAGTTGAGCCGTCGTAATCCGGACGCACCGATCATCATGATCACCGGGCTGCCGGCGTTGAGCGAGGCCATCGCGCTCACGCGCAACGGTCTGTTCGATTACCTCACCAAGCCTGTTGAGACCGACGTCTTGATCGCCTGCTTGCGACGCGCGCGGCTGAGAATGCGGCAGCCTGGGAATCGTGACTCCGATCTTGCCGCATTCGGTAACTCGGCGGCGATGCGCGGGTTGTTGCAACAGCTCGGCCAGGCGGCGCGACATCCTGCGGCGACGGTTTTGTTCACGGGCGAGAGCGGCGCGGGCAAGGATATCGCGGCGCGCATGTTGCACCGGCTCACGTTTGGAGATCGCGCCACCGAGACGCCATACGTCGCGTTGAACTGTGCGGCGGTGCCGGGCGAGATGTTCGAGGCCGAGCTGTTTGGCGCGGAGCGCGGCGCATACACGGGCGCGGACAAGCGTCGCCAGGGATTGGTCGCCTCAGCGCAGGGTGGGACGCTTTTCCTTGATGAGATCGCCGAAGTGCCGATGGCGTCGCAGGCCAAGCTGCTGCGGTTTCTTGAGGGGCGGGAGTTTCGCCCGCTTGGCGGCACGGTCAGTGAGAATTTTACGGGACGCTTCGTGGCCGCGACGAACAAGTCGCTGCACGCGGAGGTGGCGGCCGGGAAGTTTCGTGAGGATCTGCTTTACCGCATCGAAGTATTCACTATTGAGATTCCATCCTTGCGTCAGCGTCACGAGGATATTCCGGAGCTGGCGGAGCATCTCCTGAAGCACCTCGCGAACAAGTATGGCCGCCAGACGCTGTTGCTCCGCGCGGAAGACCTGGCGGCGTTGCAGGGCTATTCGTTTCCCGGCAACGTGCGTGAGTTGCGGAACATCCTCGAGCGTGGACTGCTGCGGACGCCGGACGAGAGTCGCTGGCTGTCGCTGGATCTGGCGTGGCTCAAAGTTTCCGAACCTCGACCGCCAATCATTGCCTCCCCGGTGACGGCCTCGACCGTGCCGACGGTTGCGATCCTCGACGATGCGTTGCCGACAGACCGCGCGAGTTTGTCTCCACTGGAAGCACAGGAGTACCGGATGATTCGCACTGCATTGCGGGAGGTTAATGGAGGCATCCGTCGGGCGGCAGCCAAGGTGGGGCTATCGCCGCAAGCCTTGCTCCGGCGCCTTGAAAAATGGCCGGAGCTGCGCACTGGCGAGAAGTAAAGACTGGCCGTTGCGAAGAGTGCTTTCACTTGCCGGGCACTGAGTAGTCCTTCCTAAACTGTCTCCTCGTTGCTTTTCTTTACCCGATGAGTGTTCCGCGCTGTTCCGTTCGCGGAACAGCGTGGAACACTGCCAGCTGCTTGCTGGAACACATCCCTTCAATTTTTCCAAAAAAACCCCGAAAAGTGCTCGCGAAGCCCAGCGGCACGCATCCTGCAAACAGGTTATCTCAGCCGCGCGTGTTCCGGCGGAATACACGCAGGCGACGTAAACAAATCCGCCATCTGAACAAACTGAAATAGACCTATGAAAACGAACTCCATCAATCCGTGGCTCCGCTTCGGCGCGGCCATGATGCTCGCGGGGACGGCTGTCGCCGCGATGGCGGACGATTCTTCCGTCATCCGGCTGGCACTTCGAAATACTGGTGTTGATACTGACGCCGTCGGCAGCGTGTTATCCGTGCTCAAATCCAAAAGCTCGGTGGTGAGCGTCAATGCCTCGAAGCTCACACCAGGCCAGAGTTACACGGTGACCGTCGGCGAAACCCCTGAGGCAACGCTCGTCGCAGACAAGAAGGGTCGGCTCGTCGCGACCTTCTCCACCAAGCCGAAGAAGAACAAGCCGGTGCTCGACTTCGATCCGCGCGGGCAGCTTGTCGCCATTCGCGACGGCGCGACCAGCGTGCTCGAAGCGACGGTGTCCGGCCCGAGTGAACCTGCGGGCATCGTGGTGGATGAGCGCGCGAAGCTCAGCCGTCTCTCCGGCTCCGGCGAGGCGAGCGCCCGCTACCAGGCGTTGCGCGACGGACGGCGGTTCTTCACCGTGAAGGTGGAACGCGTGGAACCGGGTGAGTTGAGCGTGTATGTGAATGGCATCTTCCGTGGCGCGATTCAGGTGAGCGGCCGGCAGACCACGGTGATCTACGATTCCAATCCCGCCACGGCGAGCCGCCGGTTGCTGGACTTCGATCCGCGCGGTCAGGTGGTGGACATCGCCCTGGGTGCGAACCTTGTCTTCACCGGCAAGCTGGAAGCCAAGGCGAACAATGTGAATGTCGCCACACCTTCCATCGGGCTGGCCTACATTCCCTCCACCGGCGTGGACGCCAATGGCACGGCGCGCGCGAAAACGCGGGTCGACAAGGATGCGCGCCGGAAATTCACCGTCGAGGTCGAAGACGTTCCGACTGGCGCCTACCAGCTTTACGCGGATGACGTGCTGCAAGGGACCATCAACGTGGTGACCAGCACCAGCGGCACCGAGGGCGAGATTGAGTTCTCGAGCCGCGAAGACAATGGCGATGAACTCCCGCTGACGTTTGATCCGTCTGCGGCCACTTTCACGGTTCAAAGCGGTGGCGTCATTTACTTCCAAGGCAAACTCGCTGGAAACATCGGGGGCTCCAGCAGCAGTGGTGACAGCAACAGCGGCGGGACAAGCACACCTCCGAATGGTGGCGACTTCGCACCGGAAAGCTTCGCGGGACTCACCCTGAATCTGGATGATTCTCCGGGTGGCGACCTGATGCGGTTCACCACTGCCACCAGCGGCGTGGACCTCGGCATCGACCCGGATCCGTTCACCTACGTTCTGACGAAACTCAACGCCAGCCAGGTCCAGGTGAATCTGGCGGATGGCGACAAGCTGGATGTCTATGTGTTCACGTTCGCCTCCGCCACGGCTGGTTCGTGGGCGCGTGATGAATACCGCGATGGCACGCACAAGGATCACGACACAGGTCCCTTCAAGATTGTTGAAGGTAGCCCGACTGGAAATGGCGGCGGCACGACCACACCTCCTGGTGGCGGAACGGTCACGACACCCACGAGCTACCGCGAGAGCCTGGCTTCGACCCGGCTCGACTCGGACGCTTCCGGTCACGCGAAGTTCGAGGTGGATGCCCGTGGACGTCGGAAGTTCAACGTGGAGATCGAAGATGTGGCGGCAGGTTCGTATGAACTGTGGGTGGCCGGCGTGCGGCGCGGAACGATCCGCGCCTCGCTCAAGGTCACCAAGATTGAAGGCGAGATTGAGTTTGAGGACGACGACAACAACAGTCATCTGCCGTTGGATTTCGATCCGCGCGGCCAGCTTATCGAAGTGAAGACCGCTGCGGGCGTCTTCTTCTCCCACTTGTTTGGTTTCGGTTCCACCTCGGTCGTCGGCTCGGGATCCGGAGGTTCTAACACCACGATTGTGATGCCGTCGCGAATCGAAGTGCCTCTTTTCAATCTCGCCGTCTCCTCGGGCGCGAGCGCCAAGGCCAAGTTCAAGCGCGATGATCGCGGGCGTCGTAACTTCGAAGTGGAGATTGAGGACGCGCCCGTCGGCAGCTACGCCCTCCTGGTTGCGGGAGTGTCCGTGGCCACCATCAATGTCGTGAACACGCCCAACGGCACCCACGGCGAAATCGAGTTCGAGGATGACGATGACAACACCCATCTGCCTCTGACCTTCGACCCGCTCGGTCAGGAAATCTCCCTCACACGCGACGGAGAAGTCCGGTTCCAGCGGGTTTTCCCGACGGCCAACTGATTCGTCCGGCCCGCCGTGAAGCATGGCCTGAGAATAAACAGCCTTCGCCAGCGGAAAGCCCTTCCGCTGGCGATGCGCGTTGGATTTGTGCTACAGTTACGCGTTCGTCGCCTCGACCCAATTAAGCCGGTTCCGATGCCGAATAGAATCGTTCCGCCCTGTGGCAACGCAGTTACATAAAACGCAAATGTCCTCGTTCGCATACAAAGCACTGTCCGTAGGTCTCGCCGGGCGGCTTCGATCGGTCGTGCTGGTCGTGCTTGCCGTGCTCAGCGGTGTCCTTGGCGTCGCGCGCAGCGAGGCAGCAGCTCTCATGGACCAGTTCGCCGATCGCGAAATTCTGACGGAGACGATCGGCACGGTCACCGGCAGCAATATCAACGCGACGGTCGAAACGAGCGAGCCGCAGCACGCGGGAAAGTCCGGGGGCAGTTCCGTCTGGATTTCGTGGATGGCACCGACGAATGGCATCGTGACGTTTCGCACGAGCGGCAGCGCGTTCGATACGCTGCTGGCGGCTTACTATTTCCGCGACGGCGATGCCCAGACGCTCGACAAGCTTCGCGAGGCGGCGAGCAACGATGATGATCCGGTTACCGCGCCCGCCAGCTACATTCAGTTCGCTGCGAAAGCTGGACGCCGCTACGAGATCGCCGTCGATGGTTATCGTGGTGCGTCGGGTGCGGTGGTGCTGTCGTGGGACTTCATCGACATCAACACGCAGCCGCCCATCGTGGTGAGCGTTCCCGGGGATCGCGCGGTGCGGCTCGGTGATCCGGTGACGTTGACCGTGAACTTTGAGACATCACCTGATGCCCGGCTTCAGTGGCGATTCAATGGTGACTCATTTGGCGAAGAGGGTCCGACGCTTTTCATTCCCAGCCTCCAACTCACGAACGTGGGCCGTTACTCGCTGCGTGTTCGCATCGGCGACAACCGGTTCGAAACCACGCCGGTCGAAATCCAGGTAAACTCGGAAGGTCAGACGAATGCGCTGGCCCGCGACAAATTCCTCGATGCTCTCGATTCGCGTCTGACGCCCGACGATCATGGTGGCGGCGGTGGTGGTGCGGGGCCGTTGATTGTGGCCGCCGCTGGCCAGGCGGTTGGAGCGAGCGCTGGTGTTTCTCGAGGTTACAACGGCACGCAGATCTTCAACACCACGTACGCGACGCCCGATCCAAATGAACCGCAGCACTGCGGGGTGGCGGGCGGCGCCTCGTATTGGTTCGCCTATGAAGCGCCGACCAACGGCACCCTGCATGTCGACACCATTGGCAGCGGCTACGATACGCTGCTCGCGGCGTATGGCGTGCAGGTCCCAACCACAGGGTTTGATTCGCTGCTTCCACTGGCGTGCGACAATGATGCCGTGGCCTTGTCGGGCGAAAGCCGCATCCAACTGGCGGTCGCCGCCGGGCAACAGTATCTGGTCGTGCTCGACGGTGTCGCGGGCGCCAAAGGTATTGCGCACCTGAACTACCGGCTGGAGCCAGCACCGGTCTCGGATGTGGTTCCACCGACGCTGACCATCACGGCTCCCTCCGCTGCCAGTCTGACCGTTTCAAGTCCAACCATTCTCATCACCGGCACGGCGGCGGACAACTTCAGCGTCTCCAATATTCTCGTCCACACCCCTTCCGCAACGACGGTCGCCCTGATTCCCGGCGCGAGCGACTGGTCCACTACGCTCGATCTTGCAGCCGGCACCAACACTTTCTATTTCACTGCATTCGACGCCTCCGGCAACACCTCGGAAACAGTCGGGCGCGCAATCTTCTACAAGGTCACCAGCCCGCTGACTTTGTCGGTGGAAGGAGGCGGAACTGTTTCTGGCGCATCGAGCGGACAGCTTCTGGATATTGGCCGCCACTACGTTCTCACTGCGAAGCCGGCCCGGGGCCATGTCTTCCGCAACTGGTCCGGCGCGACCAACGCGGCAACGGCGTCCTTGCGCTTCGTGATGCAGTCGAACGCCGCATTGACGGCGAACTTCATTCCCAATCCGTTCGAGAGCACGGCTGGAGTTTTCCACGGCCTCTTTCAGGACTCCGGCAACGTGGCGCTGGAAACCTCCGGCTGGCTGAAGCTTTCGCTGCGCTCCAGCGGTGCGTTCAGCGGAAGCATCCGTCAGGCGCACCGCCGGCTGGCGTTCTCCGGGCGGTTTGATGTCGAGGGCCGGGCGCGTGTCGCGGTTCCACGAGCCGGGACGAACGCGCTTTTCCTGAACCTTCACCTGGATCTTCCCGAAGGCATCGAGGTAAGAGGCAGCCTCGACTTCAATTCGTTGCCGATGGACATCCTGATGCGCCGGTCAGTATTCCACCCTCGCTCGAACCCGGCCGCGAACTACGCCGGGCGTTACACGTTGCTCCTTCCCGGCGCGGCGGACGGCGACGTTGCCCCGATTGGCGATGGTTTCAGCGTCATCACGATCAGCACCGCGGGAACACTCAGCGCCGCCGGCGTTCTGGCGGACGGCACCGCCTTCAGTCAGAGCGTGCCTGTGTCACGGGACGGCGACTGGCCGCTCTTCGCATCGCTTTACCGTGGACGAGGTGTGCTCGCGGGAAATCTCCGCGTACGTCCGCCGTCCGATGACGGCACGGACATCGAAGGAACCGCGCGCTGGCTGAGGCTCGCCGGACCGAAGCCGGCGACTTATACGAATGGTTTTTTGCTGGCCTCGACAGTGGTTGGATCGAGTTACACCAACTTCGGCAGCGCGCGCGCGTTCGACATGGATGCGGCTTCGCTGACATTGACCGGCGCAACGGGTGCGATTCTCGCGACGAACGCCCTGAGCTTCGGCCCCGGCGGACGAATGACCAACCGCGGTCCGAATCAACTCACGCTCAAACTCACCGCGGGCTCCGGCCGGATGCGCGGCTCCATCACACTGCCGGACTCGGCACGGGCCACGGCTCTTCACGGTGTCGTGTTGCAACGCCAGCAGATGGCAGGCGGGAACTTCCAGCGATCCAACACCGTGGGCCGGGTTTTTCTGGGTCCGTAGATCGGACGCTTCATCGCAG
>CAMCCU010000071.1 GCA_945872975.1 Pedosphaera parvula Ellin514 | reverse complement strand
TTTTTCACTTTCGCGGGAAAGTGCGGCAGCGTGGCGCTCACAGGGCCGGCGTCTTCGCCCCACAGCTTCATCGCGGGCCCGAGCAACGAGGCGAGCGCGGCGTAGCCGATGGCGTTCTTGCCGCGGCTGAAGAACTGGCGGCGGGTTTCCAGGTTGATGTAGTCAGTTAAGGGATTCATGGGAAAGTAATCAGTGAAACAGTATTCAGTAGGTCAGTGGTCGGTAAGGAACGCCGGCGGTTCAGCAGCGTGATACTCCGGCGGTGTCTCCTGAAGCTGATCGTCTTCGGGCTGGCAGAACTGGTCGGCCTTGGAAATCATTTCGCCTAGCATCCGACCGACTTCAAGACAGAGGCTGCCCAACCGGTGAGTTTCCTCTTTGGACAGATACTCACAGTCGTAGGCTTCAGTCAGCCAGTGCTGGGTTTCCAGTTGCTCACCATCCGCATCGGTCAGCTTGCTGACGAAATGCTTTGGATAACGTCGCTTTGCCCAAGCCTCCGCAATCTGTCCGCCGACTGAGCGCGATGCCCGGCGAATCTGGTCTGTCAAAGAGTAAGCTTCCTCTCGCGGAAACTCCTTCGAAGCTTGGAACACCTCACGCGCCAGGGCGCGCGACTTCTTGTAAACAGCCAGCTCCTGAAACCGCCGCGCATACCCCAGCGGCTCCCCACTGCTTACTGACCTACTGATTACTGTTTTACTGTTCACTGCTTCATTCATTTGTTCAGCACTTCATCCAGGTTCATCAACTGATTCGCGACCATCGTCATCGCGGCGAGCTGGGTGACGGGCACTTTTTCGGAAGGCTTCGATTCGCCGACCGCGAGGAACTCCTTCGCGGCTTCGGGCTGCTTCTCGTAGAAGGCGCGCATGTCAGCGAGCGTGCCTTTGACGATGGATTTCTCCTTCGACGTGAGCGAACGCGACAGGAGACGTTGCGACATTTCCTCGATCGCCTCGTCTTCGCGTCCCTTGCTGCGTGCGAGTGCGTCGTCAGCGAGATGGCGCGCGGCTTCGACGAACTGGGGATCGTTCAACGTAGCGAGCGCTTGCAATGGCGTGTTCGTGCGCTCGCGGCGGACGGCGCAAACTTCGCGGCTGGGCGCGTTGAAGATGTCCATCGACGCCGGTGGCGCGGCGCGTTTCCAGAAGGTGTAGAGGCTGCGACGATAGAGTCCGTCGCCCTTGTCGGCGGTGTACTTCTTCGTGTTGCTCTCCGGCATCGCGACGGCTTCCCAGATGCCGCCCGGTTGATAAGGCTTCACACTCGGACCACCGACTTTCTCCTTCATCAAACCGCTCGCGGCGATGGCGTAGTCACGCACCATTTCGGCGTCCATGCGGAAGCGCGGGCCGCGGCTGAGGAAACGGTTCTGCGGATCTTTCTCCAGCTTCTCCGGCGTCGCCTCGGCGCTTTGGCGATAGGCGGATGACGTGACCATCATCTCGAACAAACGCTTCACATCCCAGCCGTGTTCCTGAAAGTCCACCGCCAGCCAGTCGAGCAGTTCCTGATTCACTGGCGCGTCACCCGTGCTGCCGAAATCCTCGGACGACTTCACCAGGCCAACGCCAAAGATTTCCTGCCAGAAACGATTCACCGTCACGCGTGCGGTCAGCGGGTTCTCCGGTGAGTTGATCCATTTCGCGAGACCAAGCCGGTTCGTCGGCGCTCCAGAGGGCATGGCGTGCAAGACAGCTGGCGTGGCGGCGGTGACCTGATCCTTCTTCTTGTCGTACTGACCACGGAAGAGAATGTTCGCCATCGGCATCGAGTCCTTCTTCTCGCGCTGGACGTGCGTCACCGGATTGCGCTCCTTGATGGCATCGCGCTCGGCGCGCAGGGCTTCACTTTTCGCGACCGATCCGGTGTAAGCCTTGTCGCGCGTCGTGATCCAATAGTCGAAGATCGCTTCGTTCTGTTCCTTCGTGCGCTTGTTCGCCGCGAGCGCGATGGCTTCGCGGATCGGAATGACCTGCGCGAGCGTCTTCACTTCCTTGCTGGAGAGCCGGCGGTTGTAGATGCGGAGATCCTGCACGCGACCGCGCTCGAACTCATGTCCCTCGCTCCGCTGTCCGACGCGCAACGGAACCGTCGTGCGGATGGTGTCCTTCAAGTCGTCCTTGTCGGAATTGAGCGCCGTCTCGACGCCATCGATATACATCCGCAAGCCCTTGGTCTTACCGGAACCATCGTAGGTCACGAAGACATGCTGGAAGGTCTTCTCCTTGATCACGTCGGCCTTGGTAGAAACCTTCAGCGCGTTCTCCGGCCACTTGCTCACGATGTGGACGCTGAACTTCTTGTCGCTCTGGTAAAGATCCCAGCCACGATGGTCCTTGCTCACATCCATGCGCGCGATCACGCCGGAATTCCCCGCCGCCTTGCTCACGCGCACCCACCCGCCGTAACTGAAGGCGTTCGTCTTCTCGAAATCGCCGGCGTCGCCAAGATTGAGACTCATGCCTTTCTTCAAGACCAGGGCCGGGCCAAGCTTGCCTTCCGTCCACTCCTGTTCGCCTGTGAGCGGAATCCGGCGCGAAGGCCCGACCGCCACCGAGAGGCCGTTGCTCTCGCGCACATTGAGCGCTGCGTGCAGGACGATGTTGGAGATGTTCAACTCAGCGTCGAGGTCAGCACCCTTCGAGCCGGTGAGCCAGCCATCGAACGCGGTCTTCGCTTCGGAGCGCCGCGCCGCAATCTGGTTCGACGCGGAAGTAATTTCGCCCGGCAACGCGGTCCAGCGCGCGGCGTCTTCCGGCGTTTGCGCAACGAGGATGCTCGGCGTCGAATCCTTCGAGTTGCCGTCCTTCGCGGACTGCGTCGTGTTCCGGAAGAACGCCTCCATGGAGTAAAAATCTTTCTGCGTGAAGGGATCGAACTTGTGGTCGTGGCACGCGGCGCAGTTCAACGTTGCACCGAGCCAGACCCAACCCGTCGTGGTGACGCGGTCGTTGGCGTAGTTCGCCTGGTTCTCCTCGTCGATGGTTCCGCCCTCGTTCGTCGTCGGATTGCAGCGATGGAAGCCCGTCGCGGTTTCCTGATCCGTCGTCGGGTCGTCGAGCAAATCGCCCGCGATCTGTTCCAGAGTGAACTGGTCGAACTTCATGTTCTTGTTGAACGCCCTGATCACCCAGTCGCGATACGGCCACATCTCGCGGTAGTTGTCGAAGTGGAGCCCATGCGTATCGGCGTAACGCGCGGCGTCGAGCCAGTAACGCGCGCGATGCTCGCCCCACGCGGACGACGCCATCAACTGCTTCACGAACTTCTCATAATAATCAGGTGACTTGTCCTTCACGAAGGCCTCGACGACTTCCGGCTTCGGTGGAAGACCTGTGAGGTCGAGCGAGAGCCGACGTGCGAGCGTGCGACGATCCGCTTCGGACGCGGGCTTGAGACTCTTGCTCTGGAGCTTGGCGAGGATGAAGGCGTCAATGGGATTGCGGACCTTGAAGCCGCTCGCCTTTGCGACGGGCACGTTCGGCTTCTCTGGTTTCACGAAGGACCAGTGTCCTTCCCACGGTGCGCCCGCGAGAATCCATTGCTTTAGCTTTTCCTTTTGCTCGGGCTTGAGCGACTTGTGCGAATCCGGCGGCGGCATGATATCGTCCGGGTCCGTCGTGATGACGCGCTGCCAGAGCTCGCTCTTCTCGAGATTGCGCGCGACGACGGCGGGTCCGCGCTTGGCGGTCTTCTCGAAGAAACCTTCCTTCGTATCGAGACGCAGGTCCGCCTTGCGCGCCTTGGCGTCGGGGCCATGGCAGGCGGTGCAGTTGTCGGAGAAGATGGGCCGGATGTCGCGGTTGAAGCTGACCTTGGAGTCGGCGGCATCGGCCAGACCGAGACCAGCGATTAGAACCAAGGCAAAGACGCTGCGTTCAGCGACCTGCCTGCCAGAACCGTGGAGTCCGGAAAACGCGGACGAAGGTGAAGGGATGGCCATAAACAAATTAGTAATGAGCTGACGGCAGAACGATGAGCGAGCTTCAAATGCGCATCGAACGAAGTCTTCGCCGATCTTGGTTTGAAACGCGCCGTTTTTGACCGTACACCCGGCTCGCAGGAGTCATTGCGGGATGGACGGGCGCCGGGCGGGATCCATGCCGTTGCCTTGAAATCAGGGTGGCGACGGGCGCTGCTGGGTTTGCGGAATTCCCGTTGACGCTCCGCCGGACCACCCTGCAATATCCGCGCGCAGAAGGCCGAAACCTCTGGCTGTTTCTGAACCCGATCTACGGACCAATTTAACAATCGATCGCTTTTACCCATGAACCTCGACGCCCTCTACTCCAAACTGCTCGTCAAAACCAACGCCAAGCTCGCGCTCATCGTCCTCGATGGACTGGGTGACATCGCGACTGGCGGACCTGATTCCAGCACCCCGCTTGAAGCTTCTTACACGCCGAACCTGGACGCCTTGACGCAGAACTCGGCGCAGGGCCGGATGATTCCCGTGGCACCGGGCATCACTCCGGGCAGCGGTCCGGGGCACTTGGGATTGTTTGGCTATGATCCGTTGGAGTTTCAAGTGGGCCGCGGGGTGATCGAGGCGCTGGGGCTTGGAATTGATCTTAAGCCGGGCGATGTCTGTGCGCGCGCGAACTTCTGCTCGATGGACGCGAAAGGAATCGTGACCGACCGCCGGGCTGGTCGCATTGCGACCGAAGTGTGCGAGGAGCTCTGCGACATTCTCTCGAAGAAGATCAAGAAGATCGGCGACACGCAGGTCATCATCAGGGCGGGCAAGGAACATCGCTTTGTCGTGATCTTCCGAGGCAAGGGACTCGAAGGTCCGTTGACGGACAGCGATCCGAATCGCGAAGGATTGCCGATCGCGGCGGTGAAACCCACGGATGCGAAATCGGCGAAGCAAAAGAAGGCGGCCAAGCTCGTCGCTGACTTCTACGCAGCGGCGCTTCCGCTCATCGCGAAGAAAAAACCGGCGAACGGTTTTCTCATGCGCGGCATTGCGCATCAGCCGGCGATTCCAACGTTCGAACAACGCTACGGTCTCCGCGCTGCAGCGATCGCAGTTTATCCGATGTACAAGGGACTCGCGCAGCTCGTCGGGATGGAGAAGATCGAAGGACCACAGACGATCGCCGAACAGTTCGAGCGCTACGTCGCGGAGTACGACAACTACGATTATTTTTTCATCCACTACAAGTACACGGACAAGGCAGGCGAGGATGGAAACTTCGAGGCGAAGAAAAAAGCGATTGAAGATTTCGATGCGGCTCTTCCCATTCTGCTGGGAAAGAAACCCGACGTGATCGCGATCACAGGAGATCACTCCACGCCGGTCGCGATGAAGGGACACTCATGGCACCCGCAGCCAGTGCTGCTGAACTCGGCGTGCTCCGGATCGGACAAGCTCGAACGCTTCACTGAAACAGGAGCGAACATGGGATCGCTTGGGATTTTTGAAGCGAAGTATTTGATCCGGCTGATGCAGGCGAACGCAAAAATGTTCGACAAGTTCGGCGCGTGATCCGGCGCGATTTCTTCTCGCAGAAGTTCTCCATCACATGACGATTCCAAAATCTTTTCTTGAATTGTCGCAGTGCCTCAGAGAGAAGAGAGCCGTCAATGCACTCTGCTGCGGAGCTAAGTGAGATTCGATTTGTCGTTCGTCGACTGTTGAATGTGCGCGAAACGCAACGGGCAGTTTGTAGTTCAGTGATGAAACAACCATCCATAGGTTCCAGCAGTGATGAGGACATAATCATCACGCGGACCTTCAACCCCCGATGGGAGGTGAGAAACCGTGGCAGCAAAAAAGAAACCCGCAACGAAAGTAGTCGCTAAGAAACCGGCAGCGAAAAAGAAGAAATAGTTCTTCAAAACTGCAGGGTGGAAGGTTCGTGCTGTATGGACGGGTCTCCACCCTGTTTTTGTTTTTATTCTTCCTCCCACCACAAGCCCTCATGGCAAAACTAGTTTTCGACATCGAGACTTCCGCACTACCCGTGGAGTGTTTTGATGAAGCACAACAGGAGTATCTTTTCCGCGAAGCCGACAAGCTGACCGATCCCACGGCCCGTGAGGCGCGGCGGACCGAGATTCAACATCTCTTCAGCCTGTGGCCTTTGACGGCTCGCGTCGTGTGCATCGCGATGTTGAACGTCGAAACGCAGCGAGGGCAGGTGTTGTTTACGGCGGACGACTATGAGGAGGACGCCGTTGAGGATGGCCCGGTGGAATTCGTGCCCTGCGTCGATGAGGTGGAGCTCCTGACCGCCTTCTGGGACGTGGCGAAACATTACGACGGCATCGTGACGTTCAACGGACGCGGCTTTGATGTCCCGTTCATCTACCTGCGCTCTGCGCTGTTGAAAGTCCCCATCACACGCAAGGACTGGCTGGGTTACCGTTACTCGGTGGAGCCGCATTGTGACCTCGCGGATCAATTGACGTTTTACGGCGTGAGCGGTCGCGAGGGTGCGGCGCGGCGATTTAACCTCGATTTCTACTGCAAGGTGTTCGGCATTGATTCACCCAAGGCGCAAGGAATCACGGGCATGGATGTGGCGAGGTTGCTGGAGGAAGGCCGGTATCGCGATATCGCTGAGTATTGCCTGCGCGATGTCCGCGCCACGGTGGATCTCTATCGGGTCTGGAAAGAACGGCTCGCTGGTTTAAAGTAAGGCATGGGAAATCGTCAGCGCGCGCGCGGACCAGTTGGGCGCGTCTCCAAAGATCCAGTGACCTTCCTGGTGTGTTTTGCGGTGAAGGAGGAGGCGAAATTTTTCCAACCACAACTCTCCCGTGCCGGAGCGGTGCAGGCGTGGGTCACCGGCATGGGGCGTCGGAATGCCGCTGAGAGCATCCGCGAGGCTGTAGCGGCCGTGGAACCTGAATGCGTGCTGACGTGTGGCTTCGCTGGAGGTTTGAATCCAGAGCTGGCGCTGGGATCAGTTGTCTTCGATCACGATTTTGACGCGGGTGTGGAGAAACCGCTGCTCGAAATCGGAGCCATCCCGGCAAAGTTTCATTGTTCCAAACGCGTCGCCATCACAGCGGCGGAGAAACGTATATTGTGGGAATCGACAGGAGCGGACGTTGTGGAGATGGAATCTTCCGTCATTCGGAACCTGTGCCATGAATGGAAGATTCCCAGCGCGACCATCCGCGTCATCTCTGACAGGGCTCACGACGATCTTCCGCTGGATTTCAATGCGCTGATGACGTCGGACGAACGCATTCACTACGGCAAGCTGGCGCTCGCCATTCTTTCTTCCCCGCGAAAGATTCCGCAGCTGATGGCGTTTCAACGGCAGACCATGACCGCCGCAAAAGAGCTGGGACGCGTCTTGAACGAGCTGCTCGGACAACCGCTGTCGTTGTGAGGGGAACGCCTCAAGGCGTCCCGTAGTTTGGAGTGAGCGTTCCCAGGGAGGTTCGCAACCACGAGAGGAAAATGAGCAGGAGCTTGTGTCCCTTGCTCAACCGCGTCGGATTCGGTCCGAAGACGTCGAAGCGGTTTGCTTCAAGTTTGCGAAACAGCTTCCAGTAAACCGATCCCATCAACTCAGCGGCCACCATGGAGCGACGATCCTCCGGCGGGAGCGTCTGCCGGGCGAGATGATAGAAATGCCGGGCGCGGGCGGCGATGCACTCCGCGAGCTTCTCGAAGCGTTCGGAGTATTCGAACCGGAGGATCTCCTCCTGCGACACGCCAAACCTCGCGAGCTCCGACAGCGGCAGATAGATGCGACCGCGCTCGGCGTCGGTGCGGACGTCGCGCAAAATGTTCGTGAGCTGCAGCGCCTTGCCGAGATAATCCGCGTAAGTCCGACAGGCCGGGTTGCTGTAGCCGAAGATCTCGATGCTGAGCAGGCCGACGACTGAAGCAACACGATAGCAGTAATGCTCGAGCTGCTCGAAGGTCTCGTAGCGTTTGATGTCGAGGTCCATCTCCACGCCACGGATGAGCTCGTCGAAGAGAGCGAACGGCAGCTTGTGCGCGGCGATGATGGGTTGCAGCTCGCGATTGACGGCAAATTCCGGGGAGCCACCAGTGCAGGCCCGCAAGACATCTGCGCGCCACGCGGCGAGTTGGATGCGGCGTGTTTCCACGGGCACGGTTTCCTCATCGGCCACGTCGTCCACTTCCCGGCAGAAGGCATAGAGCGCGGTCATTCCGGCGCGCTTTGCCTTGGGGAGAAGGACAAACGCGAGGGCGAGATTGGACGCGCTCTTGCGGGTGATGGAATTGCTTTCTTCCATGAACGAAATCCGCCTATTGCTGGGCGGTGGGGCTCGTGGGTTCTTCCGGGCGCTGTGGCGGCAAGCCACCGGTTTCGCTCAGGGTGGGATTGCGTCCCCATTCAGATGGATTGTCAGCCCGGCGTTTGCGGCGGCGCCGACCTGAAGAGGCATTGGACTTGTCGCCACCCTTGCCGGTCCGTTGAACAACCAGCGAGCCGCGAGCGTGCGTTGGCTTGCTGCGCAGGAAAAAGACCCAGAAGAAGACGAGGGCCGCGATGCCAAGGAGGACCGCGAGGATGACAGTGATATCAGTGCCGAAGATTTGCGGATTCGAACTCTTCGGGGCGTTCTTGAGCATTTCGACTTCCGGCGGCTCGAATGCGGCCAGAAGCGGGATGAGGTTTAGCATTGGGTGGTCTCTTTGCTGAGGTGTGGCCCCTGATCGTCTTCGCTGTCGGTCTGGATGTTGAGGCGCGTCATGCGATAGCGCAGGGCGTGCCGGCTGATCTTCAGTTGTTCGGCGGTGCGGTTCAGATTGTAACGATTTTGAGCGAGTGTATTAAGGATGAATTCCTTTTCAAAATTGGACATGACCTCGTCGATGCACTGGCCGGACGGCACCACGGGGAGCTCTCCCTTGCGCAGGCGGGTTTCCATGTGGAATTCCGGCAGGCTGGGAGGCGTGATTTCGTTTGTGGTTTCCAGAATCACGGCGCGCTCGAGGACGTTGCGAAGCTCGCGGACATTGCCGGGCCAGTGATGGGAGAGCAGTTTCTGTTTCGCAGCGGCGGAGATCTGCGTGATCTGCTTGTTCATCGTGGCGTTGAACTGCCGGAGGAAATGATCGGCCAGCAGCAGCACGTCGCGCCCGCGCTCGCGCAGCGCTGGAGGGCGCAGTTGCACGACGTTGAGACGATGGAACAAGTCTTCGCGAAATTGATTCTGGCGAATCGCCTCGATGATGTCGCGGTTCGTGGCGGCCATCATCCGGACATCGACGCGCAATTCGTCGTTCCCGCCGACCCGGGTGAAGCTGCCGTCCTCGAGGAAGCGGAGCAGCTTGGCTTGCAGCGGGCGGCTCATGTCGCCGATTTCATCGAGGAAGATGGTGCCGCCGTCCGCTTCTTCCACGCGTCCGAGCTTCTGTCGCAGCGCGCCGGTAAAGGCCCCCTTCTCATGGCCGAAGAGCTCGCTCTCGAGCAACTGCTCCGGGATGGCGGCGCAATTGATCCGGACGTAGGGTGCTTCACGTCGCTGGCTGAGCGCGTGGATGGCTCCGGCGACGAGTTCCTTGCCCGAACCGCTCTCGCCGAGAATCAGCACCGTGGCGTTGGAGACAGCGACCGTTTTGATCAAGGTTCGCAACTCAGCCATTCGAGGAGACTCGCCAATGATTTGGCTGAGCTCGATCCCTTGGGGAGTCTGGGTTTTGAGGCGGGCGTTTTCTTTGAGGAGCTTGTAGCGCTCGGCGCAGCGCGAGACGGCATGCAGCAGCTCCTCGGGCTCGAAGGGCTTTGAAAGGTAATCGATGGCTCCGGACTTGATCGCTTCCACGGCGTGCTTGGGCGTCGCGTAAGCGGTGATCATGAGCGCAGGAATCTCGGGATGCGCGGTCCGCATGCGGCTCAACAGGTCATAGCCGGTCATGCCAGTCAGATGCGCATCCGTGAGAACCATGAAAAACTTCTCCCGACCGAGGAGCGTCAGCGCTTCTTCCGCACTTTCAACCGCGCGCGCCTCGTAGCCTTCATCGCCCAGCATCGCCTGGAGGGAGAGGCGCATGTTCTTCTCGTCATCGACGACGAGAACTGGTGGAAGGGCGACAGGCATGAAGGTTATTTAGTTATCGTTCTGGTCGGTAACAATAGGATAAAGCGGGTGCCTTTTCCAAGCTCAGATTCGGCGTGGATGGAGCCTCCGTAGAGTTCGATGTTGTTCTTCACGATGGAAAGACCGAGGCCGGTTCCCTTTTCTTTCGTCGTGAAATAGGGCTGAAAGATTTTCTCCAGCTTCAGCTTTGCGATGCCCGGGCCGTCGTCCTCGATCGTGATGACCACGGCTTGGTGCTCGTCGGCCTTGGCGGTGATCTGGATGCGGCCTTTGCCGATGAAGGCCTCACGGGCGTTTTGGAGGAGATTGACCAGGACTTCTGATAGATGCCCGCGCTGCATCATCAGCACTGGAAGATCCGCGGCGCACTCCTTGCGCACAATCACCGGATACTTCGCCGCAGCAGGCAGGGCATGGTCAATCGCCCGATCAATCTCTTCGGCGACGTTGAGGCGTTCCACCTTGCCCTCCGCGAGCTGCGCGTAGCCCATCAGCTTGGTGATGGTTTGATCGGCGCGCTCGACTTCCTCGCGGATGATCTCGATCTGCTGCGGATTCGGCGGCCTTCCCTCCTGGACAGCGCGCTGGAGGGAATAGGCGGCGTTGTTGATGATCCCCAGCGGGTTCTTGATCTGGTGCGCAATCTTCGCCGCAAGACGGCCGGCGGCGCGCAGCTGTTCCTGGCGGACGGCGAACTCCTGGGATTCCTCGGAGGCGCGGCGTTGTTTCTCGAAGAGAACTTGCAAGCCGTAGCAACAGATCGACAGCAGCCAGAGCAGGAACAGGCGCAGGAGGAAGGGCTCGGCCGCACCGCCTTCTTGGGATCCCGTGGTGTCCTGCAAATCGGCGAAATTGCCGGCGATGCCGACATCGAGCAGGCCGGCGGCGAGGTAGCAAAGGCTGGCGGAGAAATTGAGGATCAGTTGCGGCACTGCCAGCGGACAGCTGACGGCATTGCGCACGATGAGTCCGAGGAACAGCCAATACAGGATGCTGTCGAATCCGCCGGTGGTGAAGGTCAGCGCGGCGAGGAACAAGCCATCAAGAAAGCTGGCCGTGAAGATGATTCGCTGCATCACCAGCGAGCCGACTTTCCGGCCGAAGATCAACGTGCCTGCGACGCCGAAATTGATGATGAGATAAATGATGAAGAAGCGTTCAATGGTCTGCTGCGCGACGGTCTGGGGCAGGGAGATATCCTCGAACCAGCTCGAGAAATAGAGGTAGTAAGTGATGATGAGGACGAAGACGCCTTTGACCGGGAGAATGACATTCCGCTCCATCGACTTCAGCCGGAGCGCCATCTGTTCTGAAGGCGGCGCGGTTTCCTTCAGCAAATCCAGGAGCGGTGCAAATGACGACCAGCGGAGCGGCTTCATCGGTCAGAGAATCTTTGGAGCGCTGGCACCCACCCGCCCGCCACCTGAGCAGGAGCTTTCAGTGAATTCGCGTCTTGCTGCGGTGCTGTTCTTGCCTGCTTCATCATTGCTCGGGGTCGCTTCATTACGCCTTTTGAGTGCGGCTATCCTAAGCCCAAGTCGTCTCTAACGCCAAAGCCAAATGCGCCAGTGCGGAGCGCGAGACGGTTTCAGCTAACGATGCTGGAAATCCCTCAGCCAGCGCTGCCAGATCAGCAACAAAGCGCTGGCGAAGTCTTCTGGCTTCTCGTCCATCCACCGCGAGATTTCTGACGTCGTGAACCAGCCGCCGCGTTCGATTTCCTCCGGATGAAGGTCAAACGGTCCCTCATGCTGACATTGATAAATCCAGACGAACTCCTGGCCCGTCTCCTCGCAGGAATCGATCTTGAACAGCCGTCGCGGAGTCGCGGCAAGCTGCACGCCCAGCTCCTCGCGCACCTCGCGCACCGCGCAGGTGTCGTAGTCTTCGCCGCGATCCAGATGCCCGGAGGCCGAGGAATCCCACGCGCCGGGATAGCAATCTTTCTTCATCGATCGCTTCTGGAGGAACAGTTCGCCGCGCGCATTGAACACCAGCACATGCACCGCCCGATGCCTCAGCCCGCGCCGATGAACTTCGCTCCGGGGTGCCTGGTCGATGACTTCATCCCGCTCGTTCACCACATCAAAAATCTCTTCGCTCATGGGCTTCACGGTGCCGCCAACATCTCGGTCAGTCGAACGAATTGCTCAAGCGTCACCGCCTCGGCGCGGATGAGCGGGGAGATTTGTAGCTCCGAGATCGCAGCCTCCAACTGCTCCACCGCCCAGTCTTGCTTCAGCAGCTTCACCATCATTTTGCGGCGCTGCGAGAACGCGCGTTTGACGATCCGGACAAACGTGGGGCGCAGAGATTCCGGCAGCAGCTCGCGCTCGCGTCGCACCAGCGTGATGCACGCGGAGTCCACGTCCGGCGGCGGAAAGAAACAGCCGGACGGAATCTTGAACATCCCTTTTGGTTCGAAGCGCAACTGCACCAGCAGTGACAGCAGGCCATAGTCATCCGCTCCGCCCTTGGCCATCAATCGCCGCGCGACCTCGATTTGCAGCGTCGCGGTCATGCGCTCCGGCGGATGCACGTTCGAGGCGAGCTCCACGAGGATTGGCGACGCGACCGAGTAGGGAAGATTGGCGACGAGCTTCCATCCCGCCCAATCGCTGGCATTGGCGCGGACGATTTCCAAACCGTCGCCGTGCAGCAGACGAAGCTTGGGCTGGGCGCCGAGTCGTTTCTCAAGGAGCGTGACCAGGCGCAGATCTTTCTCCACCGCGAAGACTTCGCCTGCATGTTCCAGCAACTGCTCCGTCAATGGGCCGAGTCCAGGGCCGATCTCCAGCACGCGATCCGTGGGCTGCAATTCCGCTGCCGCGACGATGCGCCGGAGCTGGTTGCCGTCGTGCAGAAAGTTTTGCCCAAGCGATTTGGTGAGCTGGATGCCACTTTCGTCCAGCACGCTGCGCATCTCGGAAAGATTCACGCGAACCTCCGGAGTTCCGCGGCGAGCGCTCGCACGGCGCTGCGAAGCTGGACGCGCGTGATGGTGAGCGGCGGCGTGAAGCTGATGACGTTCGCATGCTCGCCTTCCGGCAGGAAGATGAAGCCGCGATGAAGAAGGCGCTTGATGATGATAAGGGATTCCATGGTGGCGGGTGTGCCGTCGTGATGCGTGAGTTCCAGCCCGACCATGAGGCCGGCTCCGCGTGCTTTGAGCGTGAGCGCCGTAGATTTGAGCTGGCCGAGTTCAGCGAGCAGGAAGTCACCGAGCGTCTCGCTGCGGGCCACCAGTTTGAGCCGGCGAATCTCTGCGATCTGCGCGAGCGCCATCGCGCATCCGACCGGATGGCCGAGGAAGGTGCTGGTGTGAATCGCTTCGCCGGTGGACTCCGGCCACGCAGCGTCCATCACATCCGCGCGCCCGACACAGGCGGACAACGGGAAGCCGCCAGTCAAGGCCTTGCCAAGGCAGATCAGATCGGGAGCGACACCACTGTGTTCACACGCAAACCATGTGCCCGTGCGCCCAAAGCCCGTGTAAATCTCATCGAGGATCAGCAGCGCGCCATGGTCGTCGCAAAGGCGGCGGAGTAATGGCAGAAACTGCTTCGGAGGGATGTTGATGCCGCCGCGCGCTTGCATCGGCTCGACGAGGATGGCGCCGATGGAATGTGATTTCAGCAGACGACGAATGGTGTCCTCAGTCGAAACGAGATCACGTCGGGTTGTGGGAAAGGGAACGAAGTGACCGAAGTCGCCGAGCTGGGAGCGGAATGGGGAACGAAAATGATCGCGATGCGTGGCGTTGAGCGCGCCGTAGCCGAGACCGTGATAAGCACCCTCGAACGCAACGATCTCACTTTTGCCGGTGGCAAGGATGGCCGTCTTGAGTGCGGCCTCGACCGCTTCAAAGCCGGAATTGCAGAAGATGGTTTTCGCGGAACGTCGTGATCGTGATTGGCTGGGTGATACGATTGACTGACCCCAAAGACGGTTCAGCTCCCTGGCGAGCTTCGCTTTGAGCGCATGTGGATGCACGTCGCCCATGGCGTGAAGGAGAGTCGCCATCTGCTGCTGGCCGGCGCGCACGACTCGGGAATTCGCGTGGCCGGCCGAAGCGACGCCGAACGCGGCGGTCAGATCGAGATACTTGCGACCCGCTTCATCCCAGACGTGAACGCCTTTGGCGCGCGCCCAGACGATTGGCCAGGAGGCGTCCGCTTCCATGAACGTGACGTTGCGCGACTCGTATTGGCGCAGGAGGTCGAGGGTGTTCATCGGTGGCTTGCTGGCTAGACGCCGCGTTGCTCGGGTGCCCAGATGACTTTGTGCATCTGCACTTGGAAGCGGACAGGCAGCGCGTCGGCGATGATGCGTTCGGCCAGATCCTTGCGCGCGATGGGCGTCTGGCCGGCGGGAACTTTCTTGAGGGACTTGTCCTGCTGTTCGGGTGCGAGCGGCGCGACCCAGGATAAGAGCAGTGGACAGACGGCGGCGAGTTGATGAGCGGTGATCTGCTGCTTCGTCCATTCGTAATCTTCCACCGTGCCGATCACGAACTTCACCTCGTCGGTAGATTTCAAATGCGGGATGTTCTCGATTCGATTGCGCGCGACTTCGCCGGAGCTCGGACATTTCAAATCCATGATGCGATGCACGCGGGGATCGATGCTGCTGATGTCGTGCGCGCCGCTGGTCTCGATCAGCACGGTGAATCCGTTGTCGCAAAGCTGCTTCATCAGGGCCAGCGCATTTGGTTGAAGCAACGGTTCGCCGCCGGTCAGCTCGACGAGGGGCAAACGAGGCGGCAAGGCGGGATTGGTCGCACCGTTGCCATAAGGCTTCGCCAGTTCGTGAATTCGCGTGATGACGTCGTTCACCAGCCACTTCTTTCCTTCGGTGAACGCGTAGGCGGTGTCGCAGTAGGAGCAGCGCAGGTTGCACGCGGTCAGCCGGACGAACACGCACGGAAGTCCAGCGAAGGTGCTTTCACCTTGGAGGCTCAGATAGACTTCGTTGACGACCAGCGTTTCAGACATCGCGGCAAAGT